>NZ_JAVRHI010000437.1:0-62314 GCF_034105845.1 Streptomyces sp. CRN 30
CGGATGGCGCTACGCGCACCCCCACCGAAGCCGCACATGCGCCGCAGGCCCCCCCGCCCCCCGCCCCCGACTCACTGGTCGGAAGAGAACCGCACCGCCCCCGCCGGAATCCGCGCGTCGCACCACACCCTGACGCCCTCTCTCAGCTCGTTGTCCGCGCCGATCACCGCGCCGTCCCCGATCACCGTGCCGGTGACCACGGAGCGGGTACCGACGCGGGCCCGGTTCCCGACGAGGGAGTCCGTGACGACCGCGCCCGGCTCGATCACCGCGCCCGGCAGGATCGTCGAGCCGAACACCCGTACCCCCTCCGCGATGAACGCCCCCTCGCCCACCACCGTCCCGCCGGACAGCTTGGCGTCCGGCGCGACCGTCGCCGTGGGAAGGACGAGCCGGTCGCCGCAGCGACCAGGGACCGCTGGGGACGGCACCCGGCCCAGGACCAGGTCCGCCGACCCCCGCACGAACGCCGCCGGCGTCCCCAGGTCCAGCCAGTACGTCGAGTCGACCATCCCCTGCAGATGCGCCCCCGCCGCCAGCAGCTCCGGGAACGTCTCCCGCTCCACCGACACCGGCCGCCCCGCCGGGATCGTGTCGATCACCGACCGCCGGAAGACGTACGCCCCCGCGTTGATCTGGTCGGTGACGATCTCCTCCGGCGTCTGCGGCTTCTCCAGGAAGGCCAGCACCCGCCCGGTGCCGTCCGTGGGGACCAGCCCGTACGCCCGCGGGTCCGTCACCTTCGTCAGGTGCAGGGAGACATCCGCGCCCGTCGCCCCGTGGGTGCGGACCAGCGCCCCGATGTCCAGCCCCGTCAGGATGTCCCCGTTGAAGATCAGCACCGGCTCGTCGGGCCCCGACCGCAGGCGCGACGCCACGTTGCGGATCGCCCCGCCCGTACCGAGCGGCTCCTCCTCCGTCACGTACTCGATGTGGAGCCCGAGCGAGGAGCCGTCCCCGAAATACGGCTCGAACACCTCGGCCAGATAGCTCGTCGCGAGCACGATGTGCTCGACCCCCGCCGCCTTCGCCCGCGCCAACTGGTGCGTGAGGAACGGCACCCCCGCTGCCCTGACCATCGGCTTCGGCGTGTGCACCGTGAGCGGGCGGAGCCGCGTGCCCTTGCCGCCGACCAGGAGGATCGCTTCTGTCACCTGTCGTCTCTGCTTCCTGCCGGGACCGGCCGAACTGTCTTTCGGCCGGTCAGTGTATGCAGAGTCCCCCGCGCTCAGCGGCCCTGGTACTTGGCCGCGGTCGAGCGGGCCGTGCCGAGCTTCTTGTACAGCTGCGCGCCCGGACAGCTCGTGTTGAAACCGTCCCGGTGACCTGAGATCACATTGAGTCGTACGTTCTTGCCTTTTCGGTAGAGATTGCCACCCGCGGACTTCAGGTATGTCCGGCCGCGGGGATTCATCCCGTACAGACCGACCTTCCACGCCGTCAGCCGGGCCACCGCACGGACCGCCGCGGCGGACGGCTTCTTGCTGCCGTACGTGCCGAGAACGGCGATTCCCATGCTGTTGGAGTTGAACCCGAGGGTGTGTGCGCCGAGGACCGGCTTCGCCACACCACCGGCCCGGCCCTCGTAGATCTTTCCGCACTTGTCGATGAGGAAGTTGTAGCCGATGTCCCGCCAGCCCATGCTCTTGACGTGGTAGCGGTAGATACTGCGGATGACTGACGGCGCCTGGGAGCACTTGTAGCCGTTCCCGGTGGCGGAGTGGTGGACGAAGGCCGCCTTGACCTTCTTCGTGTACCCCAGCCTCTTCTCCCGCAGGCTCTCGTCCGCGCGCCAGCCGCGCCGCGTCACGATCCGGGGGCGCGGCCCGATGTACGGCTTGGCCTTGGCGGGCGCGGCCTTGGGCTGTTCGGCCGGAGCCGCTTCCCGCGCGGCCGGTTCGGTGAAGTACCCGGCAAACCCGGCGGTGAGCGCGCCGCTCCCGTACGGTTCCGGGTCCTCCCCCGGGTCGACCAGTTCGAGCCGCATCCCGGCCGGGACGGCCCGCGTGCCGCTCTCCGGCCGGACCCGCACCTCCACCCCGTCGGAGTCCCCGACCCACAGCGGCGCGGTGGCGCCCCGCACCCCGCCGGAGTCGTGCTCCGCGGTCCCGGGGTCGGCGCCGTGGTCGGCGTTGTGGGTCCCGAGGTCCTGCCAGCCGGACCAGGCGCCGCTGCCCACGCCGCGGACGCGGACCTGGACGCTGCCGTGCACCTCGCGGTCCGGGTCGTCCCAGACGACGCCGACCAGCGAGAAGCGCCGTACGTCGCGGCGGGGCACGCCCTGCTCGGCGGCGGCGCCGGCCCGGTCCCGCGCCAGGCTCCGCAGCGGCAGCGACTGGGTGCTGCCGGACACGGGGTCGGCAACGGGGCCGGCGGCGGAGACAGCCGCGGAGTCGGCGGCGGGGACGGCGGCAGGACCGGAGACGGGAGGAGAGACGGGAGCGGCGGCCGGGCCGCTCGCCGCCGCGGGCGGAGCGCTCGCCGCCGCGGGCGGGGCGAGCGGAAGGGCGAGGGCCGCCGCACAGGTGACGCCGATCGAGGAAGCAAGGAATCCACGCATGCCCCTGATCCTGGACATGGTCATACAAACCTGTCTATTCAGAACAGGGCGGGCGGGGGAGCCCGTTCCGCCGAACCGGTGGCCGGGTACGCCCCGGCGGCCCGGTGCGCGACGCGCTGTGCCGCGTACGCTTGCGCGGGTGAACGCGACCGACCGCACCCCTGCCGACCTGCTGAGTTCCGCGCTCGCCGCGGACCCGGGACGCCCCCTGGTGACCTTCTACGACGACGCCACGGGCGAACGCGTCGAACTCTCGGTGGCCACCTTCGCCAATTGGGTGGCCAAGACCGCCAACCTCCTCCAGGACGAACTGTCCGCCGAACCCGGCGACCGGGTCGCGCTGCTGCTGCCCGCGCACTGGCAGACGGCGGTGTGGCTGCTGGCGTGCGCGTCGGTCGGCGTCGTCGCCGACGTGGCCGGGGACCCGGCGGCGGCGGACCTCGTCGTGAGCGGGCCGGACCCGGAGACGCTGGACGCGGCCCGCGCGTGCTCCGGCGCGCGGATCGCGCTCGCCCTGCGGCCGCTCGGCGGGCGCTTCCCGCAGCCGCCCGAGGGGTTCGCGGACTACGCGGTGGAGGTGCCGGGGCAGGGCGACCGGTTCACGGCGTACGCGCCGGTCGACCCGGAGGAGCCCGCGCTGATCGTGGCGGGACGGGAGTTCACCGGCGCCGAGGTGGTGGAGCGGGCCCGCGCGGAGGCGACGGCGCTGGGGCTCACGGGGCCGGGGGCGCGCGTCCTGTCCGGACTGCCGTACGACACGTGGGAGGGGCTGCACGCCGGGCTGTACGGGCCGCTGGCCACGGGCGGCTCGGTGGTGCTGTGCCGCAACCTGGACCGGCTGGCGCCCGATCCGCTGGACCAGCGGATCGAGTCGGAGCGCATCACCGTGACGGCCCGCTGACGCCGCCCGGACGGACACCACTGCGGACCTCCGCCGCCCGGACCGGCACCACTCCAGACCTCCACCGCCCAGACCGGCACCACTCCAGACCTCCACCGCCCGCCGCCCGCCCCGCGCCGGACGCCCTCCCCCGTTCGGCGCACCCCACCCGCCCTCCCGCCCGCTTCCGGGTCATGATCATGAGAAGCGAGCACGGCAGGAGGAGTGCCAGAGTGACCGACACCGGGGCGGGTTCCGAGGACGGCGACGGCACTCTCGGACCGGGCGCGGGCGCCTCCGCGACCGGCACCGGACTGCGGCACCGCAGGCGCCGGCGGTGGCTGCGGCGGTCGGGCCTGGCGGCGGCCGTGTTCCTGACCGGCGCCGCGGGGATCGGCTGGACGGTGTACACCAAGCTCAACGGCAACATCACGCCCGACGAGGCGGCCGCCGCCGAGCTGGCCCGCTACGACAAGGAGCGGCCGACCTCGCTGGTGCGCGGCGCGCAGAACATCCTGCTGATCGGCTCGGACTCCCGCTCGGGCAAGGACAACTCCCGGTACGGGCGGGACCCGGGGACCGAGCGGTCGGACACCGCGATGCTGCTGCACCTGTCCGCGGGCCGGAACAGCGCCACCGGCGTCTCCCTGCCGCGCGACCTGATGGTGGACGTGCCGGGCTGCCGGCGGCCGGACGGGTCGCGCTCGGAGCCGGCGTTCGCGCAGTTCAACTACGCCTTCGAGGTGGGCGGTTCGGCCTGTTCGATCCGGACGGTGGAGAAGCTGACGCGGATCCGGGTCGACCATCACGTGGTCGTCGACTTCCACGGCTTCAAGGAGATGGTCGACGCGGTCGACGGCGTCGAGGTGTGCCTGTCCCGGCCGGTCGACGACAAGGACGCCAGGCTGCGGCTGCCGGCGGGACGGGTGTCGCTCAGCGGGGAGCAGGCGCTCGGTTACGTCCGGGCCCGCAAGTCGCTCGGCGACGGCAGCGACACCGACCGGATGGAACGGCAGCAGCGGTTCCTCGGGGCACTCGTCAACAAGGTACAGAGCAACCGCGTCCTGCTGAACCCGGTGAAGCTGTACCCCGTCCTCAACGCGGCCACGTCCTCCCTCACCACCGACCCGGACCTGGCCAATCTGCACGGTCTGTACCAGCTTGTGCGCGGGCTTCGCGACATCCCCACCGAACGTGTGCAGTTCCTGACCGTTCCACGGGAGTCGTGGCCGCAGAACGCCAATCGCGACCAACTGACGGAGCCCGCGGCGCAGAAGCTTTTCACGCGGCTGCGGACGGACGAACCGGTCACGGTCGCGGAGAACGCCTCGCGCCGCTCGGACGGGGGCAACGGCCCCGCGCGACCGGACCGCGGCGATCACGGCACGTACGGGAAGGGCGACGGAATGTCGACCGGAAAGCGCGGCGACGAGCCGTCGGGAGACGCTTCCCCGGCGCCGACGTTCCGCGGGAACACGGCCGCCGAGGACCCCTGCGAGTAAAGCGGGCTCCAAGGTCGTACACAGTTATGGGCTCGGGTTCGCAAGAATGGGCGGATTGCCGCTTGTAAGCGACGTGGAATTCGTCACCGGCGTCGCCTTACGGCGAACCGTGCGGTTAGTGTGAGCGATCCGGTGTGCCCTACCGCGACTTCTGTTCTCGGTCGGGCCCTGAACGACCGAGACCCGAGCGCCTGGAGGGGAAAGGCGCCGCGTGGCCCCGACGGAGGATTCGGACAACCGTGGACGCGCAAGGCCGTGGGCGGGCGGACGACATCGACCCCGCAGACCAGTGGGTACTCAACCCGCACACTGGCGAATACGAACTGCGACTGAGCCCTTCCGCTCCGCAGCCGACCGTTCCGGGCCCCCGCAGATCCGCCTCCGGCAGATCCGCCGGCCGCGGGGACAGGGGTGAGGCGGAGGGGACCGCCCCCGCGGACGCGCCGCGCGGGCGCCGGACCGCTCCCGCGCCGGGCCGTGACGTTCCGCCGCAGCGCAGACGCCGGGGCGCGCCCGCGCCCGAGGAGCCGCCGCCCGGCCGGCGGGGCCGCCGCCCGGAGAAGAAGAAGTCCAAGGCCCGCAAGGTCCTGCTGTGGACCGGCGGCACGATGGCCTTCGTCATCCTGGCCACCGCCTCGGCCGCGTACTTCTATCTGGAGCACCTCAACGGCAACATCACGGCCGTCTCCGACGACGGCGCGAGCACCGGTGGCTTCCAGAAGGACAAGGCGATCAACATCCTGCTGATCGGCACGGACAAGCGCACCGGCGACGGCAACGAGGGCTACGGCGACGCGGGCAGCGTCGGCCACGCCGACACCAACATCCTGCTGCACGTCTCCAAGGACCGCTCAAACGCCACCGCGCTGAGCATCCCCCGCGACCTCATCGTCGACGTGCCGGACTGCCCGACGGAGCAGGAGGACGGCTCGACCAAGGTCATCCCCGGCACCACCGGCGTGCGCTTCAACACCAGCCTGGGCCAGGACGGCCGTACGCCCTCCTGCACGGTGCGGACGGTCACCGAACTGACCGGGGTGCAGCCCGACAACTTCATGGTCGCCGACTTCAACGCGGTCAAGACGCTGACCACGGCGGTCGGCGGCGTCGAGGTGTGTCTGGCCAAGGACATCGACGACGAGGACTCGCACCTGAAGCTGTCGGCGGGCACGCACACCATCGAGGGCGAGCAGGCGCTGGCCTTCGTGCGCACCCGGCACTCCGTGGGCTTCGGCGGCGACCTGAGCCGCATCGAGATCCAGCAGCAGTTCCTCGGCGCGCTGATGCGCAAGCTGAAGTCCAACGACACCCTCACCAGCCCGTCGAAGATGCTGAAGCTGGCCGAGGCGGGCACCGAGGCGCTGACCGTCGACTCGCAGCTGAACAGCATCGGCAAGCTCAAGGATCTCGGTCTCGAACTCGGCAAGCTCAACGTCAAGAACCTGACGTTCACCACGATCCCGGTGATCGACAACCCGGCGGAGACGGTCAAGTCGACGGTCGTGCTGAACGAGTCCAAGGCCCCCCAGGTCTTCGACCTGATCAAGAACGACGTGTCCTTCACCGAGGTCAAGCAGGAACAGAAGAAGGAGAAGGCCGCCGTCGCCGCCCGGCTGAAGGGCACCAAGGCCGACGCCTCCGAGGTCCGCGTCCGCGTCCTCAACGGCGGCGCCGAGACCGGCAGCGCGCAGGAGGAGCTGACCTGGCTCCAGACCTCGGCCGGGGTCACCAAGTCCGAGAACGCGGGCAACGCGGAGAAGGACCTGAGCAAGACGCGGCTGGAGTACGACCCCGACCAGGCCGACCAGGCCCGCCGGCTCGCGGACATCCTGGGCCTGTCCGGCTCGGCCATGAAGCCCGGCGAGTCCGTCACCAACGCGCAGGGGCTGCCCACCATGACGCTCACCCTGGGCAAGGACTTCAAGGGCGCGGGCGTCAAGCTCAACTCCTCCTCCGCCGACACCTCGGACGTGGACAAGTCCACCGCCGACGAGGTGAAGTGCGCGCAGTGAACCTCGTGGCCGCCCTCGTCGTCTGACAGGGCGGCCACTGCCGCCGTACAACCAAGGCGCCGTACAACCAAGCCGCCGTACAACCAACCGGGTCCGTCGTGCGTCCACTTCACGGTGGCCCGGCCGTCGACCTCGACGCCGGGGCGGGGCCGCCGTGACAGGCGGATAGTGTGAACGCCCAGTGCCCCACCGCCGTGAGGCCCGCCCACCGGCGTCGCGTACTTGTTGATTTCGACGGAGGATCCGGACAACCGTGGACGCGCAGGGCCGTGGACGGGCCGACGACATCGATCCCGTGGACCAGTGGGTACTGAACCCGCAGACCGGTGAGTACGAACTGCGGCAGACCCCGCCGGCATCTCCCGTGCCGGGCCCCCGCACGGCCCCGGCACCCGCGCCGGGCCGTGACGTACCGCCGCAGCGCGGACGCCGGGGCGCACCCGCACCCGAGGAACCACCGCCCGGCCGCCGCAGACGCCACCCGGGGAAGAGGAAGTCGAAGACCGGCAAGGTCCTGCTGTGGACCGGCTCCACCATGGCCGTCGTCGTCCTCGCGGCCGGCACCGGCGGCTACTTCTACCTCAAGCATCTGGAGGGCAACGTCTCCACGACGGACGTGGGCGACGCGGGCTCCAGCAGCTTCCGCAAGGACGAGGCGTTCGACATCCTCGTCATCGGCACGGACAAGCGCACCGGCGAGGGCAACGAGGGCTACGGCGACAAGGGCAGCGTCGGCCACGCCGACACCAACATCCTGCTGCACGTCTCCAAGGACCGCTCAAACGCCACCGCGCTGAGCATCCCCCGCGACCTCATAGTGGACATCCCCGACTGTCCGACCACCGGGGAGGACGGCACGGAGACGGTCGTCCCGGGGCAGCTGGGCGTCCGCTTCAACCGGAGCCTCGGCGAGAGCGGCCGGGACCCGAGCTGCACCATGCGGACCGTCACCGAGCTGACCGGCGTCAAGCCCGACCACTTCGTGATGGCGGACTTCAACGCGGTGAAGACGCTGACGAGCGCGGTGGACGGCGTCGACGTGTGCGTGGCGCACGCCGTCGACGACAAGGAGTCGAAGCTCCAGCTGCCTGCCGGGAAGTCCACGGTCGAGGGTGAGCAGGCGCTCGCCTTCGTCCGTACCCGGCACAGCTTCGGCAACCAGGGCGACCTGGACCGGATCGGCGTACAGCAGCAGTTCCTCGGTTCGCTGATGCGCAAGATGTCGTCGAGCGACACGCTGACCAGCCCCACCAAGCTGCTGAAGCTGGCGGAGGCGGCGACCGAGGCGCTCACCGTCGACAGTGCCATCGGCAGCGTCGGCACGCTCAAGGACGTGGCGCTGGAGCTGAAGAAGGTGCCGCCGAAGAACATCTCGTTCACGACGGTGCCGGTGAACGACAACCCGGCGGAGACGATCAAGGCCACCGTGGTGGTGCGCCAGTCGGAGGCTCCTCAGCTCTTCGACCTGATCAAGAACGACGTCTCCCTCACCGAGGTCAAGCAGCAGGAGAAGAAGGAGAAGGCCGCGATCGCCGCCCGGCTGAAGGGCGTCAAGGCCGACGCCTCCGAGGTCCGCGTCCGCGTCCTCAACGGCGGTGCCGAGGCCGGCAGCGCCCAGCAGGAGCTGAACTGGCTGCAGACCCAGGCCGGCGTCACCAAGTCCGAGAACGGCGGCAACGCCGAGAAGGAACTGAGCAGGACCCAGGTCGAGTACGACCCCGGGCAGGCCGACGAGGCCCGCCGGCTCGCCGATCTGCTCGGGCTGTCCGGGTCGGCCATGAAGCCCGGTGAGAGCGTCGTCAACGCGCAGGGGCTGCCGACGATGACGCTGACCCTGGGCCAGGACTTCAAGGGCGCGGGCGTGAAGCTCGGCTCGTCGGCGGCCGACGCGAAGAGCGTGCGGAAGTCCACGGCCGACGAGGTGAAGTGCGCCAGTTGAGCACGGAGGGGGCGCCGGTGGACCCGCGCGGCCCGGGGGCGGGGAGGAACACGCGGTGAAGACGAAGGACAGCGCTCCGGAGGCGCCGGAGGCGGACATATCGCCCAACGGCCAGGACGCCGGAGACGGCGGGGAGACTCCCGGCATCCCCGACACCCCCACCGGGGGCGGTGCGCACCGCCCCCGGCGCAGACGGCGCCGCGTGCTCCGCTGGACGGCGGTCACCCTCGCCGTGGTGATGTGCGGCGCCGCCGGTGCCGGCTACGTCTACTACCGGCACCTCAACGACAACATCAAGAAGGACGAGCTGAACCTCGGTGACAGCAAGGTCGCCGAGCCGACGCCGAACGCCGCCGGGCAGACGCCGCTGAACATCCTGCTGATCGGCTCCGACGCGCGGGACAGCGAGGAGAACCAGAAGCTGGGCGGCGCCCGCGAGACCTTCGGCTCGACGCCGCTGGCCGACGTCCAGATGCTGGTGCACCTCTCGGCCGACCGCACCAACATGTCGGTCATCAGCATGCCCCGCGACACCCTGGTGCAGATCCCCAAGTGCACCGACCCCGACGACGGCGAGGTCTACCCGGCGAGCGACGGCCGGACGATGGCCAACCAGAGCCTCGGCCACGGCGGCCCCGGCTGCACGGTGGCCACCTGGCAGGAGCTGACCGGCATCCACATCGACCACTTCGTGATGGTGGACTTCGCCGGTGTCGTGTCGATGGCGGACGCGATCGGCGGCGTCCCGGTCTGCGTGGACGCCAACATCCACTCCCGGGACGGCCAGGGGCACGGCTCGGGGCTGAAGCTGGAGGAGGGCACCCACCCGGTCAAGGGCGAGCAGGCCCTGCAGTGGCTGCGCACCCGCTACGGCTTCGAGGACGGCAGCGACCTGGCCCGCGCCAAGGCGCAGCACATGTACATGAACTCGATGGTCCGCGTGGTGCGCGAGAACGCCACCCTGAGCAATCCCAACCAGCTCCGCAACCTGGCCGAGGAGGCCACGGAGGCGCTCACCGTCGACTCGGGCCTGGACACCGTCAAGAAGCTCTACGACCTCAGCAGTGAGCTGCGCACGGTGGAGCCGAAACGTATCACCATGACCACGATGCCCAACCGCTACGTGGGGGCGCGGGTCGAGCCCACCGAGGACGCCGAGCAGCTGTTCCGGCTGGTCAGGGAGGACATCGCGCTCGACGGCAAGGACGCGGAGAAGGACCCGGAGGCGACGGCCGGGGCGACCGCCGACGCCGACCCGGCCGCCGACGACGCCGACATAGCCGTACAGGTCCGCAACGGCACCGGGTCCGACACCCTCGCCCCGGTGAGCGGACGCGCGAGCGCGGTGACGGGGCTGCTCGCGGGCAAGGGCTTCACCTCGGCGGTCGCCGACGCGGGCGCGGCGGACGGCGAGGAGACCACGGTCCTGCGCTACCCGAGCGCCGACCTGGAGGGCGACGCCCTGCGCGTCGCCGAGGCCCTCGGAGTCCCGAAGGGCGCGGTGAAGCGGTCGACGGAGGTCACGGGCGTCACTCTGGTCGTCGGCGCCGACTGGCGCGAGGACACGGAGTACGAGGCGCCGGAGCAGGACGACACGACGCCCGAGACCGCCGACGCCCTCAACGGCGCCGACGACTCGGCCTGCATGCACGTGAACCCGGCGTTCACCTGGTCCTGAGGTCCCGGGGTCCCGGGGTCCTGAGGGACGGTCAGCGGGCGCCGGCCGGGTCGGCGTCCGCGTCCGCCCCGGGCATGACGGCCGGGCGCCGCGAGGCGATCACCTTGCGGGCCAGCGCCTTCGGGCTGGTCAGGAAGCCCCAGCCCCAGCACATGTGCATGGTCGCCAGCGCCACGGGAATCCGCAGGCGGGCCTTGAGCGGCAGCCCCTTGCCCGCCGGGACCGAGCCCGCGACGATCGCCGCGAGGTAGGCGCCGGGGACCACGAAGCCCCACGGGGTGAGCACCGCGCCGACCACCACACCGGCGGCGATCACGCAGACCGCGGTCGGCGGGGCGAGGTAGCGCAGGTTGATGGAGCCGGAGTGGTAGCGGGCGACGACGTGCCGCCAGCGGCCGTAGTCCTTGTACTGCTTGGCCAGCGCGCGCACGCTCGGCCGGGGCCGGTAGGAGACCCGCAGCTCCGGCGAGAACCAGATCAGGCCGCCGGCCTCACGTATGCGGAAGTTCAGCTCCCAGTCCTGGGCGCGGATGAACTCCTCGTTGTAGCCGCCCTGCCGCTCCAGGGCCTCGCGGCGGAAGACGCCGAGGTAGACCGTCTCGGCGGGGGCCGCCGCGCCGCCGGTGTGGAAGGCCGCGTTGCCGACGCCGATCTTCGAGGTCATGGCGGCGGCGACCGCGTGCTCCCAGTCGTTCTCGCCCTCGGCGTGCATGATGCCGCCGACGTTCTGCGCGCCGGTCTCCTGAAGGAGCCGTACGGCCGTGGCGATGTACCCCGGCGAGAGGATGCCGTGGCCGTCGACGCGGACCACGACCGGGTGCCGGGACGCCTTGATCGCGGCGTTCAGCGCGGCCGGGGTGCGCCCCGTCGGATTGGGCACGGTACTGACCCGGGGGTCCTCGGCGACGAGTTCGGCGGCGATCTCGTCCGTACGGTCCGCGGAGGGACCGAGGGCGATCACGACCTCCATCTCGCCCGGATACTCCTGGGCGAGGATGGCCTTGACGGCGCCGCGCAGATGACGTTCCTCGTTGAGGACGGGCATGATCACGGAAACGGCGGGGAGCCGCACGTCGGACTTTGCGTTCATCGGTGCTCACGTTACCGCGAACGGGGGACACGGGTGCGCGCCGCCGGGGCCGCTGCCCCGGTCCGCAGATCGTATGGGCCTACGGTGCTCAGGATTCCCCGTCCGTCCGGCACCAGGGCCTGTCCCCGCGGAGGTGTCCCTTGTCCACGCCGCCCCGCTCCCCCTCCTCCCGGGTCCCGGCCCGGCGGGCGGCGCCGCCGGCCCGGCGCACGCCGCCGCGTCCGTCCCGGCCGCCGGGGCGCCGGCGCCGCCGGCCGCGCTGGGCCGTGCGGGTGTCGACCGCGCTGTCCGCGGTGGTGCTCGCCTCCGCCGGGATCGGGCACGCCGTCCTCTCCCACCTCGACTCGGACATCGCCCGGGTCGACGCCTTCAAGGACATGAAGAACCGGCCGCGGGCCGGGCACGGCATGAACGTCCTGCTGGTCGGCACCGACGGCCGGGACCGGGTCACCGAGGAGGAGCGGCGCCGGTTCCGCCTCGGCGGCGCGCCCTGCCACTGCACCGACACGATGATGATCGTGCACATCTCGGCGGACCGGGAGCGGGCGACCGTGGTCAGCCTGCCGCGCGACTCCTACGCCGAGACGCCCGGCCACACCGACCGCAACACCGGCGAACGGCACGAGGGGCACCCGCTCAAGCTGAACGCGGCGTACGCGGAGGGCGGGCCGCAGCTGACCGTCCGTACCGTCGAGGCGATGACCCGGGTGAAGATCGACCACTATCTGGAGGTCGACTTCACCAGCTTCATGAAGACGGTGGACGTCCTCGGCGGGGTCCGGATCTGCACGGCGCAGCCGCTGAAGGACAGCTACACGGGGCTCGACCTGCCGGCCGGCAGGCACACGCTGATGGGCGGGCAGGCGCTGCAGTACGTCCGCTCCCGGCACCTGGACGGCGCCTCGGACCTGAGCCGGATGAAGCGGCAGCAGCGGTTCATGGCGGCCACCATCGACCGGGCCACCTCCTCGGGCATCCTGCTGAACCCGATGAAGTTCCGGGACGTGACCCGGGCGGTGCTGGGGTCGGTCCGGGCCGACAAGGGCTTCGGCACCGACGAACTGCTGGCCCTCGGCCGGGCGATGCGGAACTTCTCGCCGTCGTCGTCGGAGTTCACCACCGTCCCGATCGGTCAGATGGGGTACGCGGTGAAGGGCGTCGGCTCGACCCTGAAGTGGGACCCGGCGGCGTCCGGGCGGCTCTTCACGGCGCTGCGCGAGGACCGGCCGCTGTCCGTGCCGAAGCCGGTGCCGAGGACCCCGGTGGAGCGGGTCCCGGTCGACCCGAAGCAGATCCGGGTGCAGGTGGAGAACGGCACGGAGGCCTCCGGGCTCGGCAAGCGCGTGGACCAGGAGCTGCGCGCCACCGGGTTCCGCACCACCGGCGTGCCGTCCAACGCCAAGCACCCCGACGTCGAGCGGACCGTCGTCTTCTACGACCCGCAGTGGGACAACTCGGCGAAGTCGCTGGCCGCGGCGCTGCCCGGCAGTGAGCTGCGGGTGGAGCGGGGTCGGGGGCCGACGCTCCTGGTGACCGTCGGCGCCGCCCACAAGGAGGTGCGTCCGGTGAAGCCGGAGGAGCCGCCGCAGGAGACGGGCGCCGTGGTCCGCGGCGACGAGGTGGTCTGCGGCAAGGAGTGAGAGCGGCCGGGACAGACGGCGAGGGGCCGGGCGGGCGGCGAGGACCGGAACGAACGGCGAGGGCCGGGGCGTGTGCCGCCCCGGCCCTCGTTCTCGTCGCCGTCCGGCTCAGTTGCCCGTGACGGTGACCTTCTCGTCGTTCTTCAGCTCCTCGACGAGCTTCTTCACCTTGGCGTCGTCCCAGGCGAGGTTGCCACCCGCGGCGTTCCCCGCGATCGGCATGTTCAGGGAGGTGCCGTCGCCGCCGCTGACGCCCTTCATCGCCCAGAACATGCTCGCCAGGTCGAACAGGCCCATGTCCTTGTCGACGACCAGGGAGTCCAGGCCCGCGCCCATGGTCGGGTACAGCTTGAACGGGTTGAGGACGGTGGAGGGCGTCGCCACCTGGCTCGCCAGGGCGGAGAGGAACTTCTGCTGGTTCTTGGTGCGGTCCAGGTCGGAGCCGGCCAGCGCGTAGCGGGTGCGGACGAAGGCGAGGGCCTCCTCGCCGTTCAGGGTCTGCTTGCCCTTCTTGAGGTCGGCGCCGGACTTGGTGTCCTTGATGTCCTGCGGGATGTCGATCTCGACGCCGCCGACCGCGTCGACGATGTTGGCGAAGCCGCCGAAGCCGATCTCGACGTAGTGGTCGATGCGCAGGCCGGTGTTGAACTCGACGGTGCGCACGAGCAGCTCGGGGCCGTCCTCGGCGTAGGCGGCGTTCAGCTTCACGTGCCGGCCGGTGCCCTGGTAGGTCTTGCCGGACTCCGAGCCCTTGAAGGTGGGGATCTCGACGTCCGAGTCACGGGGCAGCGACACCAGCGTGGAGCCGTTGTCCCCGGTGTGCAGGATCATCATCGAGTCGGTGCGCTTGCCCTCGGCGGAGCCGGTGTGCAGGTTCTTCTTGTCCTCGTCGGACATGCCCTCGCGGCTGTCGGAGCCGACGATGAGGTAGTTGGTGCCCTCGCCGGCCTCGGGGCGGTCGATGACCTTGGAGAGGTCGACCTCGCGGTTGAGCTTGGAGTCGGCCCAGAAGTAGGTGGCGACGGAGGTGACGACGAGGACGGTCACCAGGGTGATCGCGGCCCACTTGATCCGGCGGCCCCAGTTCGGCGCGGGGCGCGGGGCGCCGGGGCCGGGGCCGGCCGGGCCCTGGCCGCCGGGGGTGCCGTACACCTGGCCGGTGTTGTAGCCGCTGTCGTAGCCGCCCTGTCCGCCGCCGTCGACGTACGTGGGCTGCTGGGGCACCCCGCCGCCGTACGGCGGCGCCTGGCCCGGACCGGGCGGCGTCTGGCCGCGCCGGACCTGCCGCATCACTCGGGCGCTCTCGGGCTGCGCGTTCGCGCTGCCGCGTCCGTACCGGCCGCCGTTGTCGCCGGGCCTTCCCTGGGGCCATTCGCTCATGTGGACCAGTGTGCAGGTCCCGGCTGTGCCCTATACAAGGGTCGTCGGAAAATCAGGGCACCCCTGTTGCCAAGCTGACACAAATTACGCCCATGTCGTCGCGGCATAAGGTGGAGGCCATGACAGACCAGGCAGAACAGGCCTCGGCCGACCGGTCGGCGCCTGAGGAGATCCCGGGCCGGCCCACCTCGGCCGCCCGCATCACCCTGAGCCACATCATGACCCACAACGACACCAATCTGCTGGGCACGGTGCACGGTGGCGTGATCATGAAGCTGGTGGACGACGCGGCGGGCGCGGTCGCCGGACGCCACTCCGGCGGGCCCGCCGTCACGGCGTCCATGGACGAGATGGCCTTCCTCGAACCCGTCCGGGTCGGTGACCTCGTCCATGTGAAGGCCCAGGTCAACTGGACCGGGCGGACCTCCATGGAGGTCGGGGTGCGGGTGCTGGCCGAGCGCTGGAACGAGTCGGCGCCGCCCACCCAGGTCGGCTCGGCGTACCTGGTCTTCGCCGCGGTCGACGCCGACGGCAAGCCCCGTCCCGTACCGCCGGTGCTCCCGGAGACCGAGCGGGACCGGCGCCGCCACCAGGAGGCCCAGATCCGCCGCACGCACCGGCTGGCCCGGCGCCGCGCGATCATGGAGCTGCGGGAGCGGCGGGCGGCGGACGGGATCACCGACTAGAACGCAGGGGATCACCGGCCGGAACGCCGCGCCGGGGGCTGTCGGACGACGTGGCTCCCGATGGGATCGATCGTGTGAGGCCCGGCGGAGAGAGCACCGCGCGCCCGCGCGCAAGGCGCCGTCGGCGCAACGTAACCGTGCGGGTCCGCCGCCTCCCCGCAGCCCGGAGCCGTCACTACGGTGACGCGATGAAGAGAAGCAGAGGCAGTGTTCTCGTCGTCGGCGGCGGAATCGGCGGGCTGTCCACCGCCGTCGCGCTGCGCCAGGCGGAGTACGACGTCACCGTGGTCGAGATCCGGGCGGACCTTCACTCGTCCGTCGCCGGGGTGGGCATCATCCAGCCGGTGAACGCGCTGCGCGCGCTGGACGCGATCGGCTGCGCCGAGGCGTGTCTGGCGGCCGGGTACGCCACGACCGCCTGGGGCCGGATGCTCGACGTCGAGGGCAACCCGCTGCGCGAGATGCCGGGCGCCCGCATCCCCGGCTCCGGCCTGCCCTGCATGAACGGCCTCTCCCGCCCCCGGCTCCACCACGTCCTCACCGACCGGGCGCGGGAGACCGGGGCGGTCCTGGAGTACGGGAAGACCTTCCACTCGCTGGCCGACGGCCCGGACGGCGTGGCGGTGGCCCTGACCGACGGCACGACCCGGACGTACGACCATGTCGTGGGCGCGGACGGCGTCCGCTCCCGGACCCGCCCCTACGTCCTGGCCGAGGAGCTGAAGCCCGTCTACCTCGGCCAGTCCGCCTTCCGTCTCGACATCCCGCGGGAGCCGGAGATCGACCGGATCGTCCTCCAGCACGGCCCGGACGGCCTGGTCGGCTACGTGCCGATCGGCCCCGACACGGCGTACCTGTTCCTCAACGTCACCTGGGAGGAGGGCCGCCGGCTCGAGCAGGACAAGGCGGCGGCCGAACTGCGCGAGCGCCTCGCCCCGTTCGGCGGGCTGACCGCCCGGGTCCGCGACACACACGTCACCGACGACCGCGCCCGGGACATCGTCTTCCGCCCGGAGGAGTGGCTGATCGCCCCGGCCCCCTGGCACCGGGGCCGGATCGTCCTCGTCGGCGACGCGGTGCACGCGGTGACCCCGCACCTGGGACAGGGCGCGGCCCAGGCGATCGAGGACGGTGTGGTCCTCGCCGAGTGCCTGGCCGCGCACGACGCGTACGAGGACGCGTTCCGGGCGTACGCCGACCGCCGCCACGACCGCTGCGCCCTCGTCGTGGAGTCGTCGGTGGCGATCGGCGCGTACGAGATGGACCCCTCCGCCCACCCCGGCTTCGACCACGCGGGGCTGACGCAACGGGTCCTGGAGGAGATGGTGCGGCCCCTGTGAGGCGGCCCCCGTGAGACGGCCGCGGGCCGTTACGGGAGGTTGCGGGCCATGACGATGCGCTGGACCTGGTTGGTGCCCTCGTAGATCTGGGTGATCTTCGCGTCGCGCATCATCCGTTCCACCGGGTAGTCCCGGGTGTAGCCGTAGCCGCCGAGGAGCTGGACGGCGTCCGTGGTGACCTCCATGGCGACGTCCGAGGCGAAGCACTTGGCGGCGGCGCCCTGGAAGGTGAGATCGCTGTCACCGCGCTCCGACTTGGCGGCGGCGGCGTAGGTCAGCTGCCGGGCGGCCTCGATCTTCATCGCCATGTCGGCGAGCATGAACTGGATGCCCTGGAAGTCGGCGATCGGCTTGCCGAACTGCTTGCGCTCCTGGACGTAGCCCTTGGCGTAGTCCAGCGCGCCCTGGGCGATGCCGAGCGCCTGGGCCGCGATGGTGATGCGGGTGTGGTCCAGGGTCTTCATGGCGGTCGCGAAGCCCGTGCCCTCCTCACCGATCATGCGGTCGGCCGGGACGCGCACGTTGTCGAGGTACACCTCGCGGGTCGGGGAGCCCTTGATTCCGAGCTTCTTCTCGGGGGCGCCGAAGGAGACGCCCTCGTCGGACTTCTCCACGACGAAGGCCGAGATGCCCTTGGAGCGCTTGGCGGGGTCGGTGACCGCCATCACCGTGTAGAACTCGGACTCGCCGGCGTTGGTGATCCAGCGCTTGACGCCGTTGAGGACCCAGGAGTCGCCGTCGCGGACGGCCTTGGTCTTCATGCCGGCCGCGTCGGAGCCCGCGTCCGGCTCGGAGAGGCAGTACGAGAACATGGCGTCGCCCTTGGCCAGCGGCGTCATGTACTTCTTCTTCAGCTCCTCGGAGCCGGAGAGGATCACGGGGAGCGAGCCGAGCTTGTTCACGGCCGGGATCAGGGAGGAGGACGCGCAGACGCGGGCCACCTCCTCGATCACGATGACGGTGGCGAGGGCGTCGGCGCCCGCGCCGCCGTAGGACTCGGGGACGTGCACGGCGTGCAGGTCGTTCGCGGTCAGGGCGTCCAGGGCCTCGCGCGGGAAGCGGGCCTCCTCGTCCACCGCGGCGGCGTACGGCGCGATCTTCGCCTCGGCCAGCGAACGGACGGCGTCACGGAGCATGTCGTGCTCCTCGGACGGGCGGTACAGGTCGAAGTCAGCCGATCCGGCCAAGGTCTCTCACGCTCCTGAACGATGCGGGACGGTGCTAGCTACCGTTAAGTAACAAAGATTTTAGAGCCGCGTCACGGGTGTGGGTAGGTGAGGTTGGCGACAGCGGGAGAACTGCCCGTCGGGGCCGCTCCCCATGTCCCCGGTTATGCTCGCTCCCGCACGCCCGCCGTACATCCCAGGAGCACCCATGGCCCTCAAGATCACCGTGATCGGCACCGGCTATCTCGGCGCGACCCACGCGGCGGCCATGGCGGAACTCGGCTTCGAGGTGCTGGGTCTCGACGTGGTCCCGGAGAAGATCGACAAACTCCGGCGCGGCGAGGTCCCGATGTACGAGCCGGGCCTTGAGGAACTGCTCCGCAAGCACGTCGCGGGCATCGAGGGGTCCAGCGGCCGGCTGCGCTTCACGACCGACTTCGAGGAGGTCGCGGCCTTCGGCGACGTGCACTTCCTCTGCGTGAACACGCCGCAGAAGCACGGCGAGTACGCCTGCGACATGAGCTACGTCGAGTCCGCGCTGGCCTCGCTCGCGCCGCACCTGCGCTCCGCGGCGCTGGTCGTCGGCAAGTCGACGGTGCCGGTGGGCTCCGCCGACCGGCTCGCCGCCTACCTCGCCGAGCACGCGCCCGCCGGGGGCGACGCCGAGCTGGCCTGGAACCCGGAGTTCCTGCGCGAGGGCTTCGCCGTCCAGGACACCCTGCACCCGGACCGGGTCGTGGTCGGCGTGCGCAGCGAACGGGCGGAGAAGCTGCTGCGGGAGGTTTACTCGACACCCGTCGCTGAAGGCTCGCCGTTCGTCGTGACCGACTTCCCGACCGCCGAACTGGTGAAGACCTCCGCCAACTCCTTCCTCGCCACGAAGATCTCCTTCATCAACGCGATGGCCGAGGTGTGCGAGGCCGCCGACGGCGACGTCGCCAAGCTGGCGGAGGCGATCGGGTACGACGACCGGATCGGGAAGAAGTTCCTGCGGGCCGGGATCGGGTTCGGCGGCGGCTGTCTGCCGAAGGACATCCGGGCGTTCATGGCGCGCGCCGGTGAGCTGGGCGCGGACCAGGCGCTGACCTTCCTGCGCGAGATCGACTCCATCAACATGCGCCAGCGCGGCCGGATGGTCGAGCTGACCCGGGAGGCGCTGGGCGGCGGCCCGTTCCTCGGCAAGCGGGTCGCGGTCCTCGGCGCCACCTTCAAGCCCGACTCCGACGACGTCCGGGACTCGCCCGCGCTGAACGTCGCCGGGCAGATCCACCTCCAGGGCGCCCAGGTGACGGTCTACGACCCCAAGGGCATGGACAACGCCCGCCGCCTCTTCCCGACCCTCGGGTACGCCGACACGGCGACGGACGCGGTGCGCGGCGCGGACGTGGTGCTGCACCTGACGGAGTGGCGCGAGTTCCGCGAGCTGGACGCCGAGGCGCTGGGCGAGGTCGCGGGCGCGCGGGTGATCCTCGACGGCCGCAACGCGCTGGACCCCGAGGCGTGGCGCCGGGCCGGCTGGACGTACCGGGCGATGGGGCGGCCCACCGCCTAGCCCGCGCCGGACGCGGGTGCGGGGCGGCCCGCCGCCCGGCCCGCCCGAGGTGTGCGGGTGCCGGTCCGGCCGGGGCTCAGTCGGCCGGACCGGCACCCCGCCGCATTGTGCCGCACGGGACCCGGCGGAGCCCGGATTCACCGGGCCCGCGCCGGGCACCCGTCGCTCCGGCGTGTCCGCCGAGACCACGAGGACCTGGAGGTCGCACCCATGGCGCCCGAGACACCCGTCGCACGTCTGCGGTCCGTCGTCGTCGACTGTCCCGACCCCGCGGGGCTGGCCCGCTTCTACGCGGCGGTCGCCGGCGGCACGCCCGAGCGGGAGGACGACCCCGGCTGGGTGGTGCTCCGCCTGCCCGACGGGCCCCGGCTGGCCTTCCAGCGGGCCCCGGAGCTCACCGCCCCTCAGTGGCCGCGCTCCGACCGCGACGCCCAGCAGTTCCACCTCGACTTCGACGGCGGGTCGACGTGGGAGGAGATGGACGCCTCGCACGAGAAGGTGCTGGCGCTGGGGGCCCGGGTGCTCGACGCGGCGGACCGGGAGAAGAAGGACTTCGTGGTGTACGCCGACCCTGCCGGGCACCCGTTCTGCCTGTGCCGGATCGACCACTAGAGCCTCACCGGCCCGCCGCGCAGAGCCGTCCAGATCCGCCGCGCTCAGCCGTCCAGGTCCGCGATCGTCGCCGTCGACGGCTCGCGGCGGGCCTGGAACGCGCGGGCGGTGAACGCCGCCCCCCGTAGCACCCGCTGCACGTTGCCCCAGGTCAGCAACGCGACATCGGCCTCGTCCCAGCCCCGCCGCAGCAGCTCCGCGACGAGCCGGGGATAGCAGGAGGCGTCGCCCAGCTCCTGCGGATGGGCGGTGCCGGTGTCGTAGGTGCCGGACAGGCCGACGCCCTGCGGTCCGGCGACGTCACGGACGTGGTCGAGGTGGTCGGCGACGTCGCGTACGGTCGGCCCGGTCTGCTCGGCGGTCAGCGGGACCATGCACACGCCCCCGGCCGCGCCGAGCCCGGCGAGCAGGTCGTCGGGGAGGTTGGCGGGGTGCGGGCGCAGCGCGCGGGCGGCGGAACGGGTGCACAGCGCGGGCGCCTTGGAGACGGCGAAGGTCCGCCGGACGGTCTCCGGGGAGGCGCCGGAGAGGTCCGCGATGACGCCGAGCCGGTTCATCTCGCGGACGGCCTCCTCGCCGAACCGGGTCAGTCCGGCCTCGCTCGCCCAGGACACGCCGGTCAGCGTGAGCACGCGCAGGCCGAGGAGGTACAGCGAGCGCAGGATGCCGAGGGAGTCGCCGACCGCGGCGGCGGCGGCCGGGCCGGGCAGCACGGCGACGCGGCCGCAGTTGCGGGCGTCGATGGCCTCGCCGGCGTCGAGGGCCAGGCGCAGGCCCTCGGGGTGGTCGCGGACGACCGTCTTGACCAGGTCGAGCTGTTCCATGGTGGCGCCGACGGCACGGTCCCCGGTGAGGGCGTCGGGGAGGTGCAGGGAGGCGAAGAGCGCGCCGACGCGTCCCTCGCGGAGCCGGGGAATGTCGGTGTCGACGGAGAACTCCCCGATCTCCAGGTCGTACCAGGGCAGGTGCTTGAGCGCCCACAGCAGACCGCTGTACCCGTCGGCGACGGGGTGCGCGGCGAGCACGGCACGGGCCCGCTCCAGCGGCGCGTCGTCCGGGTCGGAGACGGGGGTGTAGGGCTCGGGCGGGAGCACCTCGGCGGTGAAGGCCGCGGGCAGGTCGTCGAGCTCGCCGGCCTCGGTGCTCTGGTGCAGGTCGTCCTGGAGGTCTGCCATGGCGGGCTCCGTACGGTCGTCGTGCGATACCGACACCGTCGCACGGCACCCGGAAGGCTTCCTGGTGGACGGCGCGTTAGGGGGTACCGGCCCCGGCGCCCCGGGCGGCCTCGATGACCTCGTCGAGCGTGTCCCGGGATCGGACGAGGTCGGCGATCATCCGGTCGATCCGTTCGCGCTCGGCGCCGAGGTCGCCCACCAGCTTCGGTGTGGCGACGGCCGACGGTCCGCCGTCGGTGTCCCGCATGCAGGGCAGCAGCTGCCGGATCTTGTCGCTGCACAGCCCGGCCGCGAAGAGTTCCTGGATGCGGACGACCCGGTCGACGGCGGCCTCCGGGTACTCGCGGTGCCCGCCGGGCGTACGCTCCGCGGCCAGCATCCCCTGCTTCTCGTAGTAGCGCAGCGAGCGCTCGCTGACGCCGGTCCGCCGGGCCAGTTCACCGATCCGCATCCGCTCTCCCCCAGGCTCCTCGTACGGGTTCGGGACTTGATTCTGACATCAGTGTGAGGTTCTAGCGTACGGTCATGACGCAGACACCGGAACTCTTCGAGCCCGCCTCCCTCGGCCCCCTCTCCCTTCCCAACCGGCTGCTGATGGCGCCGCTGACCCGCAACCGCGCGGAGGCCGACGGCACCCCGACCGAGCTGATGGCGACGTACTACGCCCAGCGCGCCTCCGCCGGGCTGATCATCGCGGAGGCGGCCACGCCCAACGCGGTCGGGCAGACGTACCCGGACATCACCGCGATCCACACCGCGCGGCACGTGGCCGGCTGGCGGCGGGTCACCGACGCGGTGCGCGCGGCCGGGGGCGGCGGGATGTTCCTCCAGCTCCAGCACGGCGGCCGGGTCGGCCACCCCGCGACCAGCGGGCTGACGCCGGTCGCGCCCTCCCCCGTACCGCTCCCCGAGACGATCTTCACCCCGGAAGGGCACCGCCCGGCCGTCGTGCCCGAGGAGCTGACCGCCGAGGGCATCCGCGCGACCGTCGCCGACTTCGCGCGAGCCGCGCGGAACGCGCTGGACGCCGGGTTCGAGGGGGTGGAGGTGCACTCCGCCAACGGCCACCTGCTGCACCAGTTCCTGGCGGCGAACACCAACCGCCGCACCGACGGCTACGGCGGCGGTGCCGCCGCGCGGATCCGGTTCACCGCCGAGGTGACCGAGGCCGTGGCCGCCGAGATCGGGCCGGAGCGGACGGGGCTGCGGATCTCCCCCGGCAACACCGTCAACGGCATCGCGGAGGGCGCGACCGAGGAGATCTACCCGGCGCTCGTGGCGCGGCTCGGCGGGCTGGGCCTCGCCTACCTGCACGTGGGGTACGCCGACCCGGACGCCCCGGTGTTCACCTCGATCCGGACCGGCTGGCCGGGGACGCTCGTCGCCAACCCCGTCCTGCAGGAGGTCACCACGGAGGACGTGCACCGGGCCTCCGCGCGGCTGCTGGCGGCCGGCGCCGACCTGATCGCCCTCGGCCGGCCGTTCCTCGCCAACCCGGACCTGGTGGCCCGGCTGCGGCTCGGCGCGCCGCTCAACCCGGTCCGCGACCGGTACTTCATGTACGTGGGCGGGGCGGCCGGCTACACCGACTACCCCGCCCTCGACGCTGCGACCGGCGGCGCCGCTCAGCCGTCCAGCGCGTCGAGCGTGGCGTTGGACGGCCCGCGGGTGGCCTGAAGGCCGCGTGCCACGTCCTCGGCGTCGCTGAGCACCCGGACCGCGTTCTTCCAGGTCACCTTGGACAGGTCGGCCTTGGACCAGCCGCGGCCGAGCAGCTCGGCGACGAGGTTCGGGTAGCCGGAGACGTCGTCGAGCCCTTCGGGGACGAAGGGTGTGCCGTCGTAGTCGCCGCCGATGCCGAGGTGGTCGACGCCGGCGACCTCCCGCATGTGGTCGAGGTGGTCGGCGACGGTCGCGGCCGTGGCGACCGGACGGGGTCGGCGCTCCTCGAAGGCGGCGTGCGTCTTCATCGCCTCGGGGCCGCTGTCCAGGGGGTGGAAGCCGTGCGCCCGCATGTTCTCGTCGGCCTCGGCCGTCCAGTCCACGGCCGCCTGGAGCACGAACTTCGGCACGAACGTCACCATGGCCACGCCGCCGTTGCCGGGCAGGCGCTCCAGGACGTCGTCCGGGATGTTGCGCGGGTGGTCGCAGACGGCCCGGGAGGAGGAGTGGGAGAAGATCACCGGGGCGGTGGAGGTGTCCAGCGCGTCCCGCATGGTGGTCGCCGCGACGTGCGAGAGGTCGACGAGCATCCCCTCGCGGTTCATCTCGCGCACGACCTCGCGGCCGAACGCGGAGAGCCCGCCGACGCCCGGCTCGTCGGTCGCCGAGTCCGCCCACGCCACGTTGTCGTTGTGGGTGAGGGTCATGTACCGCACGCCGAGCGCGTACAGCGCGCGGAGCGTGGCGAGCGAGTTGTCGATGGAGTGCCCGCCCTCGGCGCCCATCAGGGAGGCGATCCGGCCCTCCGCCCGCGCCGCCTCCATGTCGGCGGCGGTCAGCGCGGCGCGCAGGTCCCCCGGGTGCCGGGCGACGATCTGCCGTACGCAGTCGATCTGCTCCATCGTGGCGGTGACGGCGCCGGGCAGGTCGGACCGGACGTACACCGACCAGTACTGCGCGCCGACCCCGCCGGCCCGGAGCCGGGGGATGTCGGTGTGCAGGTGGGCGGTCTGGTCGCCGGCGATGTCGCGGGCGTCGAGGTCGTAGCGGACCTGCTCGCGCAGCGCCCAGGGCAGGTCGTTGTGGCCGTCGACGACGGGGAACTCGCGCAGCAGCTCCCGGGCCTGGTCCAGTGATGCCTGTGTGGCCGATGAGGTCATGTGCGACTACTTCCCGAAACCGAAGGACGCCGACCCCTCGACCTTGGTCCGCAGCCGCTTGCCCTTCTCGGTGGCCTGGTCGTTCAGCTCCTGCTGGAAGTCGCGCATCCGGGCGAGCAGCTCCTCGTCGTGGGCGGCGAGGATGCGGGCGGCGAGCAGCCCGGCGTTGCGGGCGCCGCCCACCGAGACGGTCGCGACGGGCACGCCGGCGGGCATCTGCACGATCGACAGCAGCGAGTCCATGCCGTCGAGGTACTTCAGCGGGACGGGGACGCCGATGACGGGCAGCGGGGTGACGGAGGCGAGCATGCCGGGCAGGTGCGCGGCGCCGCCGGCCCCGGCGATGACCGCCTTCAGCCCGCGTCCGGCCGCCTCCTCGCCGTAGGCGATCATCTCGCGCGGCATGCGGTGCGCGGAGACGACGTCGACCTCGTAGGGGATCTCGAACTCGTCGAGGGCCTTGGCCGCGGCCTCCATGACGGGCCAGTCGGAGTCCGACCCCATGACGATGCCGACGACGGGGCCGGTGGCGGGGGTGGCGGCGGGGCTCATTCGGTGATCGTGCCTCTCAGGTAGCCGGCTGCGTGGCGGGCGCGCTCCAGCACGTCGTCCAGGTCGTCGCCGTAGGTGTTGACGTGGCCCACCTTGCGGCCGGGCTTCACGTCCTTGCCGTACATGTGGATCTTGAGCTGCGGGTCGCGGGCCATGCAGTGCAGGTACGCGGAGTACATGTCCGGGAAGTCGCCGCCGAGGACGTTGACCATGACGGTCCACTCGGCGCGCGGGCGCGGGTCGCCGAGCGGGAGGTCGAGGACGGCGCGGACGTGGTTGGCGAACTGCGAGGTGATCGCGCCGTCCATCGACCAGTGGCCGGAGTTGTGCGGGCGCATCGCCAGCTCGTTGACGAGGACGCGGCCGTCGCGGGTCTGGAACAGCTCGACGGCGAGGTGGCCGACGACGCCGAGTTCCTTGGCGATGGACAGGGCCATCTCCCCGGCCTTCAGCGCGAGGTCCTCCGCCAGGTCGGGCGCGGGCGCGATCACCGTGTCGCAGACGCCGTTCACCTGCCGGGACTCGACGACCGGGTAGGCGACGGCCTGGCCGTGCGGGGACCGTACGACGTTGGCGGCCAGCTCGCGGACGAAGTCGACCTTCTCCTCGGCGAGCACCGCCACGCCGGCGCGGAACGGCTCGGCGGCCTCCTCGACGGAGTCGACCACCCACACGCCCTTGCCGTCGTAGCCGCCGCGCACGGTCTTCAGGACGACCGGAAACCCGTCGCCCTCCGCAGCGAAGGCCGCCACGTCGGCCGGATCGGCCACGATGCGGTGGCGTGGACACGGCACACCGATCTCCACGAGCTTCGCCCGCATCACGCCCTTGTCCTGGGCGTGCACCAGCGCGTCGGGGCCGGGGCGCACGGGGATGCCGTCCGCCTCCAGGGCCCTGAGGTGCTCGGTGGGCACGTGCTCGTGATCGAAGGTGATCACGTCACAGCCACGGGCGAACTCACGGAGCGTGTCCAGGTCGCGATAGTCGCCGACGACGACTTCGTTCACCACCTGGGCCGCGGAGTCCTGAGGAGTGTCACTGAGAAGCTTGAACCTGATGCCCAACGGGATGCCCGCTTCGTGCGTCATACGCGCGAGCTGGCCCCCGCCGACCATGCCGACTACCGGGAACGTCACGCCCCTAGCGTATCGGCACGCCGGAGACACCCCTGTTCCCGGCCGATTCACAGGCGTTCCCGCGCTCGTCCGCAGGAAGATCCCGCGTGCGGGTGGTTAGCATGGCTTTCGTTGACGCCGACCGGCGACTCGCCAACCGACGACTGGGGGCCTGCACGACCATGGGACGTGGTTCCTCGGCGCCTGTCGCGCCCCCGGCTCCCCGCGGCACGGTGCGGGAGCGGTTCGACCGGCTCGTCCGTGAGGTCGTGAAGTTCGGCGCGGTGGGCGGCGCCGGTGTCCTGGTCAACCTGCTCGTCTTCAACCTCGTGCGGCACACCACCGACCTCCAGGTGGTGCGGGCCAGCATCATCGCCACGGTCGTCTCGATCGTCTTCAACTACGTCGGCTTCCGGTACTTCACCTACCGGGACCGCGACAAGGGCGGCCGCACCAAGGAGATGACGCTGTTCCTGCTGTTCAGCGCGGTCGGCCTGGTGATCGAGAACGGCGTGCTCTACATGGCGACGTACGGCTTCGGCTGGGACAGCCCGCTGCAGAGCAACGTCTTCAAGTTCGTCGGCATCGGTGTCGCGACGCTGTTCCGCTTCTGGTCCTACCGCACCTGGGTCTTCCGCGCGCTGCCCGCGCGGGACGCCGTCGCCCGCGCGGAGGCGTTCCTCGACGGGCCGCAGGCGGAGGCGGGCGACACGGCGCGCGCCGCGGGTGCCACGGCCGTCTCGGCCGTCACGGACCGGCGTCCGGCGGGCGGGAGCCGGATCGGCGCGGGCCGCCGCCCGTAGCGGCGTCCCCACCCGGATCCGGGTTCCCGGATTCCCGATTCCCGGATTACCGGATTCCGGATTCCCGATTCCCGGATTCTTACCTGACCGTCCGGTCCGCCTCGGTTGAGTCCGTCTTCGGCGGCTGGGTGCGCGACAGGAACAGGCCGAACACCGGTGGCTTGGACTGGAGCAGTTCCAGGCGCCCGCCGTCCGCCTCGGCCAGGTCACGGGCGACGGCCAGCCCGATGCCGGTGGAGTTGCGGCCGCTGATCGCCCGCTCGAAGATCCGCGCGCCGAGATCGGCCGGAACACCCTGCCCCTCGTCGGTCACCTCCACCACCACCTGGTTGCCGGTGACGCGGATGCGCAGCGCGACGGTGCCGCCGCCGTGCATCAGGGAGTTCTCGATCAGCGCGGCCAGCACCTGGGCGACGGCGCCCGGGGTGCCGACGGCGGTCAGGTGCCGCTTGCCGGAGGAGACGATGGCCCGGCCCGCGCTGCGGTAGGCCGGCCGCCACTCGGCGATCTGCTGCTGGATGACGTCGTCCAGCTCGAAGGTGACGGCGGAGCCGCTGCGCGGGTCGCGGGCGTTGGTCAGCAGCCGCTCCACGACGTCGGTCAGCCGCTCCACCTGCGCCAGCGCGATCGTCGCCTCCTCCTTCACCGTCTCCGGCTCGTCGGTGAGGGTGATCTCCTCCAGCCGCATCGACAGCGCGGTCAGCGGGGTGCGCAGCTGGTGGGAGGCGTCGGCGGCGAGGCGCCGTTCGGCGGTGAGCATCCGGGCGATGCGCTCGGCGGAGGAGTCCAGCACGTCGGCGACCCGGTCCAGCTCCGGAACGCCGTACCGCTTGTGGCGGGGGCGGGGGTCGCCGGAGCCGAGGCGCTCGGCGGTCTCGGCGAGGTCGGTGAGCGGCGAGGCGAGCCGGTTGGCCTGGCGGACGGCGAGCAGCACCGCGGCGATCACCGCGAGCAGTGCGACCAGCCCGATGATCAGCAGGGTCCGGCCGACCTCCCGGGTCACCGAGGAGCGGGGCTCCTGGACGACGACCGTCTCGCCCTCCTCGCCGGTCGCCTCGCCGCGGATGACCTCGCCGGTGGGCTCGCCGCCCACCTCGATGGGGGGCTCGCCCGGGATGCGGATCACGGCGTAGCGGTCGCCCTCGACCTGCTGGCGCAGGACCGAGGCGTCGACGCTGCCGGTGCCGAGGAGCCGGCTGTCCACGATGCTGGCCAGCCGGGCCGCCTCCAGATCGACCCGCTCCTGGGCGGTCGAGCTGATCGTCTGGGCCTCGACGATGACGAGGGAGACGCCGAAGACGGCGATCACGACGAGCACCACGGCGAGCGTGGACTGGATCAGTCGACGGCGCATGGTCCGTTACGTATCAGTTCTTCTCGAAGCGGAAGCCCACGCCGCGCACGGTGGCGATGTAGCGGGGGTTGGCCGCGTCGTCGCCCAGCTTCTTGCGCAGCCAGGAGATGTGCATGTCGAGGGTCTTGGTCGAGGACCACCAGGTGGTGTCCCAGACCTCGCGCATCAGCTGGTCGCGGGTGACGACCCGGCCGGCGTCGCGCACCAGGACCCGCAGCAGGTCGAACTCCTTGGCGGTGAGCTGGAGCTCCTCCTCGCCCATCCAGGCGCGGTGCGACTCGACGTCGATGCGCACGCCGTGGGTGGCGGGCGGCTGCTGGGGTTCGGCGGCGCCGCGCCGCAGCAGGGCCCGGACCCGGGCGAGCAGCTCGGCGAGGCGGAAGGGTTTGGTGACGTAGTCGTCGGCGCCCGCGTCGAGGCCGACGACGGTGTCCACCTCGTCGGCGCGCGCGGTCAGGATGAGGATCGGCACGGCGTGGCCCTCGGAACGCAGCCGGCGGGCGACCTCCAGGCCGTCCATGCCGGGCAGGCCCAGGTCCAGCACGACGAGGTCCACCCCGCCCTGCATCCCGGCGTCGAGCGCCGTGGGTCCGTCCTCACGCACCTCGACCTCGTACCCTTCCCGGCGCAGTGCGCGGGCCAGCGGCTCCGAGATGGACGCGTCGTCCTCGGCGAGCAGTACACGGGTCATGAGCCGATGGTAGTCCGCCCGGAGCAACGCCCGAGGTGAGATCGGTGCGGGGCGTTCTTACCCGGCTCACCCGGCGGGGCGGCCGGGCGGGGGCGGCACGAGGCGCGGCACGAGGCGCGGCAGGAGGAGCGGCATCCTTCGTCAGACCTTGGAATGTAGTATTCCGGTTCCGTCACTCCCTGTGAGACGCATCTCAAGTCCTTCCATACCGGCCAGTACTCTGCCTTATGGTGGGTTAACGCCTGAAGCACCACAGGGACCTCTCGGCATCTCTCGCAAGCTCTTGACGCCGGGGGGCCTTTTTGTGTGCGGGCCGGCCGACGGCCGGTCTCGAAAGGAATGACCTGTGGCCGGGCCTCACAGCGCAGAGCCGCGCGCGAGGCGTGGATCCCGGTGGTCACCGTCCGCCGTCCCGTGATCCGGGGCGGACTCCCCGTAGGCGTGGGGTGGACGGCTTCGTACCGCCGGTGCCGGCCTGCCCCCCACCGGGCGCGCATCGCCTCAGTGAGCGCGTCCCGACCAGCAAGGATCGACCATGGCGTCCAGCCTGACGAAGGACTCGGTCACCCCGGGCACCCCCGGAGACGAGAAGACCTTCTTCGGCCACCCGAGGGGACTGGCCACCCTCTTCATGACCGAGATGTGGGAGCGTTTCTCCTACTACGGCATGAGGGCACTGCTCCCGCTGTACCTGGTGGCCCCCGGCGGTCTCGGCATGAACGCCGGCACCGCCACCGCGATCTACTCGGTGTACCTCTCGCTGGTGTACCTGCTCACGATGCCGGGCGGCTGGTTCGGTGACCGTGTCTGGGGCCCCCGCAAGACCGTCGCCGTCGCGGGCGGCATCATCATGCTGGGCCACCTCACGCTGGCCCTGCCCTCCTCCGGCACGTTCTTCGCCGGTCTCGGCCTGGTCGCGATCGGCTCCGGTCTGCTGAAGGCCAACATCTCCACGATGGTCGGCCAGCTCTACGACGGCCCGGACGACCCGCGCCGCGACGGCGGCTTCACCGTCTTCTACATGGGCATCAACCTCGGCGCCTTCGTCGCGCCGCTGGTCATCGGCACCATCGGTGAGAACGTCAACTGGCACCTGGGCTTCGCGCTGGCCGCGGTCGGCATGGCGGTCGGTGTCGCGCAGTTCCTGATCGGCAGCCGCCACCTGGCCCCGCACTCCAGCGTCGTCCCGAAGCCGCTGTCCACCGCCGAGAAGACCTCGACGCTGCGCAAGGCCGCGTTCTGGGCCGCCGTCGCGGTCGTCTTCTACGCGATCGTCGGCTTCTCCGGCCACTACACGCTGAACTGGATACTGGTCCCGCTGACCCTGCTCGGCGTGATCATCCCGATCCTGGTGCTGACCCGGATCAAGCGCGACAAGGAGCTGGACCGCTCCGAGCAGTCGAAGATGTCCGCGTACATCTGGTTCTTCATCGCCGCGGCCGTCTTCTGGATGATCTACGACCAGGGCGGTTCGACCCTGTCGATCTTCGCCGACTCCTCGGCCGAGAACAGCGTCCTGGGCTGGTCGTTCCCGGTCTCCTGGTACCAGTCGGTCAACCCGGTCATCATCATGGCGCTGGCCCCGGTCTTCGCTACGGCCTGGCTGGCGCTGGCCCGGCGCGGCAAGGAGCCGAGCACGATCGTGAAGTTCGCCTTCGGCCTGATCCTGGTCGGCGCGTCCTTCTTCCTCTTCCTCGCCCCGCTGGCGATCGCGGACGGCGGGCACAAGGCCGCGGCGCTGTGGCTGGTCGCGATCTACTTCGTCCAGACCTGCGGTGAGCTGCTGCTCTCCCCGGTCGGCCTGTCGGTGACGACGAAGATGGCGCCGGCGAAGTACGCCTCGCAGATGATGGGCGTCTGGTTCCTGGCCGTCACCGCCGGTGACGCGACCACGGGTCTGCTGTCCATCGCCGGCGTCGACCTGAACAAGACCGGCATCGTGGCCGCGGAGGCCACCCTCGCGGTGGTCGCGGGTCTCGCGGTGTGGATGTACCGCAAGCGCGTCAAGGCGCTCATGGGCGACATCCGCTGAGCCGGGCCCCGCGGTCGTAGTCCGCGGACCATACGGTACGGAGGGTCATCGCGTCCTGGGGGACGCGGTGGCCCTCCGGCGTTGCTCGGGGCCCGGGGGCGCTGCTCGGGGTCCCGGTGGCGCGTGGAAGCGTCAGGAGGGTGCGAGGGTCCCGTCAGGGGCGTGCGTGCACGGGGTGTCACGCGCCGCCCCTCGGGTCGTACCGGAGGGGCCGACGCTCGGGAACGCCGGAGGGCGCGAGGAGACCGGCAGGCCGGGAAGGCCGGGTGAGAGAAGGGACGGCGGCGGAGTCGTCGGCTACGCGGGGGCGGCCAGTTCCGCCCAGACGGTCTTGCCCGCGACGCCGGGGGACCGTACTACCCCCCAGTCCAGGCAGAGCCGCTGCACGATGAACATGCCGTGGCCGCCGGGGCGTCCGGCACGGTGCGGTGTGCGGGGCTCCGGCTGGCCCGTGCCCCGGTCGGAGACCTCCAGGCGGACCACCTTGCGGTCGCAGCTGATCCAGAGTTCGTCGGGTCCCTCGGCGTGCAGGCACGCGTTGGTGACCAGCTCGGAGACGACCAGCAGGACGTCCTCGGCGGCGGCGCGCCGGTCGGCCGAATCGGCCGGCAGCCAGCCCCACGCGTACAGCGCCTGGCGGGTGAAGTCGCGGGCGAGCGGTACGACCCCGCTCTCCCCGTCGAAGCTCAGCCTGCGGGCCTGTCGGCCTGCGGCGGCAGCGGATGCCCCGGTCACGGGCACGCCTCCCTCGGACGCCCCGGAAGCGCCGCTGTGCTCCGGACCGCGGTCGCCCGGCGAGTAGGGCCGGGTGGTGCTCATCAGCGCTTCACCTCACCGATTCACCAATTCATCATTCAACGTCGTACACAGTCAGATCGGACGGAGTCGGGTCGTACACAGGATGTCTCCTGCCCGACCGGGCCGACAGAACACCCCTGTATTCGGCAGGAAACACAGGAAGGGGCGAAATCACCGGTCACAGGGGTCGCGCGCCGTCCCGTCGCCGGCTCCGCGCGGGGGTCAGGTCTCGTCCGCCAACGCCTGCTCAAGGGTGTCGTGGACGGTGAACACCGCGTCCGCCCCGGTGATTTCGAATACCCGTGCGACCACGGGCTGCATGCCGACCAGATGTACGCCACCCCCCGCGGCCTCCGCCTTCAGCCGCGCGCCGAGCAGGACGTTGAGTCCCGTGGAGTCACAGAACTCCAGGCGCGAGCAGTCGACGACCAGCCGACCGAATCCCTTGTCCAGGCAGTCGTCCAGTGGCTCACGCAACAGATCGGCGGTGTGGTGATCGAGCTCACCCGCCGGGGTCACGACGGCACTGGGGCCCTCTTCCCGCACCTCGACCAGAAGCCGGCCCGACTGTGCGCTGCCGACCGTCCCGCGGTCCATGCCGTCTCTTTCCTCCGACGTCGTGGCTGCTTGCTGACGCCCCCGAACACTACGCCTTCCTCGCGCTCTTCGACACCCGAACTTCCGCACAGAAACGGACATACCCGCACATAAAGCACTTGCGAAGGCCTTGGTGAAGCCGGTAGGGCTAGTAAGAACACAACCGACACGGCCGGCTTTGGAGGCGCCGCACACCGCAGTGCACGTACTGGCTTCGGCAGCCGTATGCCGAGAACGATGGAGGACATCATGTCACCCCGGCTCGACGGATCGCGTACCCAGAAAGCGACGTCGACACCCCCTCCGGAACATCTGGATCCCATCGAGCACTTCGAGACGGGCGTCGAGCACGACGACGCCCTCGCCGGGCTTCCGGACATCCCCGCCTTCGAAGAGGTCGCCCCGGCGGACGCGCGGGCGCTGTCCAAGACCCTCTTCGAGCGCCTGGAATCACTGGAGGAAGGCACACACGAGCACGCGTACGTACGCAACACGCTCGTCGAGCTCAACCTCGCCCTGGTCAAGTTCGCCGCCTCCCGCTTCCGCTCCCGCAGCGAGCCGATGGAGGACATCATCCAGGTCGGCACGATCGGCCTGATCAAGGCGATCGACCGCTTCGAACTCTCCCGGGGCGTCGAGTTCCCCACGTTCGCCATGCCGACGATCATCGGCGAGATCAAACGATTCTTCCGTGACACCTCCTGGTCCGTGCGGGTCCCGCGCCGCCTCCAGGAACTCCGTCTCGACCTCGCCAAGGCCGGTGACGAACTGGCCCAGCAGCTCGACCGCTCGCCCACGGTCTCCGAACTGGCCGAGCGCCTCGGACTGACCAACGACGAGGTCGTCGAGGGCATGGCGGCCTCCAACGCCTACACCGCCGCCTCGCTGGACGCCCAGCCCGAGGAGGACGACGCCGAGGGCGCGCTCGCGGACCGCATCGGCTACGAGGACCACGGTCTTGAGGGCATCGAGTACGTCGAGTCGCTGAAGCCGCTCATAGCCGAGCTGCCCTCGCGCGACCGCAGGATCCTCTCGCTGCGGTTCGTCGCGGGCATGACCCAGTCGGAGATAGGCGAGGAACTGGGCATCTCCCAGATGCACGTCTCCCGGCTGCTGTCGCGGACGCTGGTGCGGCTGCGCAAGGGACTGACGGTCGAGGACTGACGGTCGAGGACCGACCGTCGAGGACCGACCGTACGGAACGGGCCCCGTACACATCCCCTGTGGTGTGTACGGGGCCCGTTCCGTTCAGACCACGCGTTCGCCCCGTCGCCACACCCCCGCGACCAGCGGCACCCCCGGCCGGTAGGCCAGGTGCACATGGCTCGGCGCGTCGAGGAGCACCAGGTCCGCACGGGCGCCGGGCGCGATCCGGCCGACGTCGTCGCGGCGCAGGGCCGCCGCGCCGCCCGCCGTGGCCGACCAGACCGCCTCGTCCGGGGTCATCCCCATGTCGCGCACCGCGAGCGCGACGCAGAAGGGGACGGAGGAGGTGAAGGACGAGCCGGGGTTGCAGTCGGTGGAGAGCGCGACGGTGGCGCCCGCGTCGAGCAGGCGGCGCGCGTCCGGCCACTCGGCGCGCGTGGAGAACTCCGCGCCGGGCAGCAGCGTGGCGACCGTACGGCCGCCGGCGAGGGCGTCCACGTCGGCGTCGGTGAGGTGGGTGCAGTGGTCGGCGCTGGCGGCGTCGAGTTCCACGGCGAGCCGGACGCCGGGGCCGTACGAGAGCTGGTTGGCGTGGACGCGGGGGCGCAGGCCCTTCTCCCTGCCCGCCGTGAGGACCGCGCGGGCCTGGTCGCCGTCGAAGGCGCCCCGTTCGCAGAAGACGTCGATCCAGCGGGCGTGCGGGGCGCAGGCGTCGAGCATCTCGCCGGTGACGAGGGCGACGTAGGCGGCCGGGTCGTCGGCGTGCTCCGGGGCGACGATGTGGGCGCCGAGGAAGGTGACCTCGTCGGTGTGGCGGGCGGCGATCCGCAGGGCCCGCTCCTCGTCGGCGACGGTGAGGCCGTACCCCGACTTGGTCTCGAAGGTCGTGGTGCCCTGGCGGAGGGCCTCGGCCAGATAGCGGGTGAGACCCGCCTCCAGCTCCGCGTCGGTCGCGGCGCGGGTGGCGGCGACGGTGGTGCGGATGCCGCCCGCGCCGTAGGGGCGGCCGGACATGCGGGCGTTGAACTCCTCGGTGCGGTCGCCCGCGAAGAGCAGGTGGGAGTGGGAGTCGACGAAGCCGGGCAGGACGGCCCGGCCGCCGGCGTCGACCCGGTTGTCAGTGGCGGGTGCTTTGCTTGATTCACCGGTCCACACGATGCGGTCGCCCTCGATGACGACGGCCGCGTCCCGGACCGGGCCGAGCGGTGACGTGTCGCGGAGGGAGGGGTCGTTGGTGATCAGCGTGGCGATGTTCGTGATGACGGTGCTGGTCGCGGTGGTGGGGGCGGTGGTGCTGCTCATGGCGGCCTCGTCGCGGTCTGTCGGTGGCGGTGTCGTCAGGCGCGCAGGGCTCCGGCGGCCCGCGCCAGTGCTTCGGGCACGTCGGGTACGAGGGTGTGGGCCCCGTCGCGCACGACGTGCCGCCCGTCGACGACCGTGTGCCGTACGTCCGCCGCGGTCGCCGCGAATACGGCCGTCTCGGCGCCGAGCCTGGGCAGCGGCCCCGCCGTCCTGACCGAGTCCAGGGCGATGGTCGTCAGGTCGGCGCGGGCGCCGGCCTCGATGACGCCCGTGTCCTCCCAGCCGAGCGCCGCGTGGCCGTCGGCGGTGGCGGCGCGCAGCAGGGCGCTGACCGTCCAGTGGCCGCGGGTGCGGGTGCGCAGCCGCTCGTTCAGCTCCAGGGCGCGTGCCTCTTCGAGCAGGTCGATCACGGCGTGGCTGTCGGAGCCGAGGCTGAGCGGTGAGCCGGCCTTCTGCAGGGCGGCGGCGGGTCCGATGCCGTCGGCGAGGTCCCGTTCGGTCGTCGGGCACATGCAGGTGCCGGTGGACGTGGAGCCGATGAGGGCGATGTCCTCGTCGGTGAGGTGGGTGCTGTGGACGGCGGTGGTGCGCGGTCCGAGGACGCCGTGGTCGGCGAGGAGGCGGGCCGGGGTGCGGCCGTGCGCCTCGTGGCAGGCGTCGTTCTCGGCGGTCTGCTCGGACAGGTGGACGTGGAGCGGCGCCCGGCGCTCCCGCGCCCACCGCGCCACGGTCGCCAACTGCTCGGCGGGCACCGCCCGTACGGAGTGGACGGCGGCCCCGATCCTCGCGTGGTCCCGTTCCTTGAGAACTGAACAGCGTTCGGCCCAGGCGTCCGCGGTCCCGTCGGAGAAGCGGAGCTGCTGGGCGGTGGGCGGGCGGCCGAAGCCCGCGGAGAGGTAGCAGGTGTCGAGCAGGGTGATGCGGATCCCCGCGTCGGCGGCGGCCTCGACGAGCGCTTCCCCCATGGTGTTGGGGTCGGCGTAGGGGGTGCCGCCGGGCGCGTGGTGGACGTAGTGGAACTCGCCGACGGTGGTGACGCCGGCGAGGGCCATCTCGGCGTACACGGCCCGCGCGAGCCCGTAGTAGGTGTCGGGGGTGAGCCGGTCGGCGACGGAGTACATCACCTCGCGCCAGGTCCAGAAGGTGCCGGAGCCGACCTGGACGGTGGAGCGCAGGGCGCGGTGGAAGGCGTGGCTGTGGGCGTTGGCGAGGCCGGGGAGGGTGAGGCCGCGGAGGATCTCGGCGCCGGGCGGCGGGGCCGGGGTGTCGTCGCGGACGGCGGTGACGCGGCCGTCGGCCACGTCGACGGCGACGCCCGGCTCGACGTGGGTGCCGAGCCAGGCGTGTTCGAGCCAGTAGGTCCGCGTCGGCCGGGCGGGCCGGGAGGTGTCGCTCACGTGCAGGCCAGTCCTTCCAGTACGTCGGCGAGGGCCGCGACGCCGGCGACGCAGTCGTCCTCCGCCGCGGACTCCGCCGGGGAGTGCGAGACGCCGGTCGGGTTGCGCACGAACAGCATGGCGGTCGGGAGGCGTCCGGAGAGGATTCCGGCGTCGTGTCCGGCACCGGTACCCAGGACGGGCACGGTCAGTTCGGTGGCGCGGCCGAGGATGCGGGCGAGTTCGTCGCGCAGGGCGTGGTCGAACTCGACGACGGGGGTGAAGGACTCGCGGACGACGGTCAGGTCGACGCCGTGGGCGCGGGCGTGGTCGCGGGCGGCCTCCTCGACGCCGGCGACCACGGCGTCCAGGCTCCCCTGGCCGGCGGCGCGGGCGTCCAGCCAGCCGCTGACCAGGGAGGGGACGGCGTTGACGCCGCCCGGTTCGACGCGCACCCTGCCGAAGGTCGCGACGGCGTCGGCGAGGGCGGCCTCGCGGCGGGCGGCGAGGACGGTCTCGGCGTAGGGGAGCATCGGGTCACGCCGGTCGGCGAGGCGGGTGGTGCCGGCGTGGTTGGCCTCGCCGCGGAAGTCGAACCGCCAGCGTCCGTGCGGGCGGATCGCGGAGGCGATGCCGACGCGGTCGCCGGTGAGGTCGAGGGCGCGGCCCTGCTCGACGTGGAGTTCGACGAAGGCGCCGATGCGGTCGAGGCGCCCGGGGTCGGGGCCGAGGGCGTCGGGGTCGTACCCGGCGGCCTCCATGGCGCGCGGAAGGGTGACGCCGTCGGCGTCGGCCAGGCGGTGGGCCTGCTCGGCGGTGAGCTGTCCGGCGGTGAGCCGGGAGCCGACGCAGGCGAGTCCGAACCGGGCGCCCTCCTCGTCGCCGAAGTTGACGATGGAGAGGGGGCGGGTGAACCGGGCGTCGCGGGCGCGGAGTTCGTCCAGGGCGGCGAAGGCGGACACGATGCCGAGGGGGCCGTCGAAGGCGCCGCCGTCGGGTACGGAGTCGAGGTGGGAGCCGGTGACGACGGCGTTCCCGGCGGCGGGGTCGCCGAGCCAGGCCCACTGGTTGCCGTTGCGGTCGGTCTCCAGGGCGAGCCCGCGGGTCTCGGCCTGCTGCCGGAACCAGGCCCGGCAGTCGGTGTCGGCGCCGGTCCAGGCGAAGCGGCGGTAGCCGCCGGAGTCCGCGGCGCGGCCGATGGGCAGCAGCTCCGCCCACATGCTGTGGAAACTCACGCGTCGCCGCCCTGCCCGGCTTCCCGCGCGGGACCGTCCTGGCCGGCTTCCCGCGCGGGACTGTCCTGGCCGGCTTCCCGCACGGGACCGTCCTGGCCGGGTTCTCGCATGGGTACGCGTACGTGCCGCTCGGCGGCGACCGCCTCGGCGGCGTCGTATCCGGCGTCGACGTGGCGGATGACGCCCATGCCGGGGTCGTTGGTGAGCACGCGGCGGATCTTCTCCCCGGCGAGGGCGGTGCCGTCGGCGACGGTGACCTGTCCGGCGTGCAGGGAGCGGCCCATGCCGACGCCGCCGCCGTGGTGGACGGAGACCCAGGAGGCGCCGGAGGCGACGTTGACCATGGCGTTGAGCAGCGGCCAGTCGGCGATCGCGTCGGAGCCGTCGAGCATCGCCTCGGTCTCGCGGTAGGGGGAGGCGACGGAACCGCAGTCGAGGTGGTCGCGGCCGATGACGACCGGCGCGGCCAGTTCGCCGCTCGCGACCATGTCGTTGAACCGTTCACCGGCCTTGTCGCGTTCGCCGTAGCCGAGCCAGCAGATGCGGGCGGGCAGGCCCTGGAAGCGGACCCGCTCCCCCGCCAGCCTGATCCACCGGGCGAGGGACTCGTTCTCGGGGAACAGGTCGAGGATCGCCCGGTCGGTCCGCGCGATGTCGGCGGGGTCGCCGGAGAGGGCCGCCCAGCGGAAGGGGCCCTTGCCCTCGCAGAAGAGGGGGCGGATGTAGGCGGGGACGAAGCCGGGGAAGTCGAAGGCCCGGTCGTAGCCGGCCAGTCGCGCCTCGCCGCGGATCGAGTTGCCGTAGTCGAAGACCTCGGCGCCGGCATCCTGGAAGCCGACCATGGCCTCGACGTGCCGGGCCATGGACTCGCGGGCGCGGGTGGTGAACCCGGCCGGGTCGGCCGCGGCGGCGTCGGCCATGGACTCGAAGGCCGTCCCCGCCGGGAGGTAGGCCAGCGGGTCGTGGGCGGAGGTCTGGTCGGTGACGATGTCGACCGGCGCGCCCATGGCCAGGAGCCGGGGGACGACCTCGGCGGCGTTGCCGAGGAGTCCGACGGAGAGCGGACGGCGGGCGTCGCGGGCCTCGGTGGCCAGCTTCAGGGCGTGGTCCAGGCCGTCGGCCCGGACGTCGAGGTAGCGGTGCTCGATACGGCGGTCGATGGCGCGCGGGTCGCAGTCGACGCAGAGGACGACGCCGTCGTTCATGGTGACGGCGAGCGGCTGGGCGCCGCCCATGCCGCCGAGGCCGGCGGTGAGGGTGATCGTGCCGGCCAGCGTTCCGCCGAACTTCTTGGCGGCGACGGCGGCGAAGGTCTCGTAGGTGCCCTGGAGGATGCCCTGGGTGCCGATGTAGATCCAGGAACCGGCGGTCATCTGCCCGTACATGGTCAGCCCGAGCGCCTCCAGGCGGCGGAACTCCTCCCAGGTGGCCCAGTCGCCGACGAGGTTGGAGTTGGCGATGAGGACGCGCGGCGCCCACTCGTGGGTCTGCATGACGCCGACGGGCCGTCCGGACTGGACCAGCATGGTCTCGTCCCGCTTGAGCGTCGTCAGGGTGCGGACCATGGCGTCGAAGGAGCGCCAGTCGCGGGCCGCCTTGCCGGTGCCGCCGTAGACGACGAGCCGGTCGGGGTGCTCGGCGACCTCGGGGTCGAGGTTGTTCTGGAGCATGCGCAGGGCGGCCTCCTGCTGCCATCCCAGTGCGCTCGGCCGTGTCCCGCGCGGCGCACGGACGGTACGGGGTCCTGACATGGCTGCCTCCCGGGGTTACCAGATCCATTCACATACTCACGACCTGAATAGGGCTAGTCAATACGCCGTGCGGTCCGCCTGCGGGACCCGTTGATGTTTGGCTGGACGGCATGGACGGCATGGACGGCATGGGCGACATGCACGAGGACGGCGTACGGCGGGCGGCGCGGCGGGACGAGGCGGTACGGGCGGCGGTGGAGCGGGGGCTGCTCGGGCCCGGCGCTCCTGTGGTGGGGCTGCTGGACGCCACGGGCATCCGGGAGTCGGCGGCGGCGCTGCGGGAGGCGTTCGCGGCGGTGACGGCACCGGGCACGCCGGTACTGCACGCCTTCGCGGTGAAGGCGTGCCCGCTGGTGCCGGTGGTGCGGCTGCTGCGGGACGAGGGCATCGGGGCGGAGGTGGCCAGCCCGGGTGAGCTGGCGCTGGCGCGGGCGGCGGGGGTCCCGGCGGAGCACACGGTGCTGGACTCGCCGGCCAAGACGGTGGAGGAGCTGCGCGAGGCGCTCGCGCTGGGCGTGGCCGTCAACGTCGACAACCCGCAGGAGCTGGAGCGCGTCGACGGTCTGACGCGGTCGGCGCGGCCCTCCTCGCCGCTCGGCGTCCGGGTCAATCCGCAGGTCGGCGGCGGCTCCATCGAGGCGCTCTCCACGGCGACGGCGACCTCGAAGTTCGGGGTGGCGCTGCGGGACGAGGGGGCGCGGGAGTGGGTGGTGCGGGCGTTCGCGGACCGGCCGTGGCTGACCCGGCTGCATGTGCACAGCGGGTCGCAGGGGATTCCGCCGGCCCGGATGGCCGAGGGGGTGGCGGTGGTGCACGCGCTGGCCGAGGAGATCAACGCGCGCGTCGGGCGGCGGCAGGTCGACACCGTCGACATCGGCGGCGGGCTGCCGGTGAACTTCGCCTCGGAGGCGACGGCGCCGACGTACGCGGAGTACGCGCGGGCGCTGCGGGAGGCGGTGCCGGGGCTGTTCGACGGGCGGTACGGGCTGGTGACGGAGTTCGGGCGGTCACTCCTGGCCGAGCAGGGGACGGTGGTGGCGCGGGTCGAGTACGCCAAGAGCGCGGGCGGGCGGCGGGTGGCCGTCACCCACGCGGGCGTGCAGGTGGCGACACGGACCGTGTACGCGCCGGAGGCGTGGCCGCTGCGGATCGCCGCGTACGACCGCGCCGGGCGGCGCAAGGAGGGGGCGCCGGTGGTGCAGGACGTGGCGGGGCCGGCCTGTTTCGCGGGGGACCTGCTGGCGACGGGGCGGTCCCTGCCCTTGCTGGAGCAGGGGGACTACGCGGCGGCGCTGGACACGGGGGCGTACTGCTTCGCCCACCACTACGCGTACAACTCGCTGGCGCGGCCGGCGGTGTACGGGTTCGTACCGGGGCGCGGGCCCGGGGGTGTCACCTTCGCGGTGGTGCGTCCGGCGCAGACGGCGGGGGAGATCGTCGCGGAGGCGGGTGGGGCGTACGCCGAGGCGTTGACGGTCGTGCCGGGGCACGAGGGGTGACACTTCGGGTGCGGGGCGCGTCGTGGCTGGTCGCGCAGTTCCCCGCGCCCTTTGCGGGGCGCCATCGCCCCCGGGGCCCGGACAGCGCCCCGTCAGGGGCGCGGGGAACTGCGCGCTCAGCCACGACGCGCCCGCACTTCACCCGCAAGGGCACCGCCCCAGGGGCGCGGGGAACTGCGCGACCAGCCACAGCGCACCCCGCACCCCGCACCCGGATACCAGCCGACCCCCCGGGGTCAGACCACCGCTGCCGTCCGCTTGCGGGCGCCCCCAGGGGCGGCATCCCCCGCCGCGATCCCCGTACCCCGGTACGCCCTGACCCCCTTGCCCGCGGGCCGGCCCCCATCCCGGCCGAGCCAGTCGACCCGTACCCAGAGCAGCGCGTCCCCCACCCGCTCCCGCCGCCCGAGCCAGGCCGCCTTGAGCCGCAGCCCCGCACCGCAGCCGGCCAGCAGCATCCCGCCCGCCGCGGGCACCGCGAACGCGGACCCCACCGCCGCGAGGAACGCGAGCAGCAGCCACCACCGGTGCCCCCGGCGCCAGTTCCGCGAGGTCACCGCCCGGTCCTGGAGCACGTCGTGCTTGCCGGCGCGGGCCGCGGACGAGGCCAGCAGCACGTACCTCTTGCGGCGTACGTACGCCACCACGGCGGCCGCGACGATGAAGAGCGCCGCCCCGGCCAGTACACCGATCCGGCGCCCGGTCACCCCCGGCACCAGGACGCCGACGCCCGCCGCGACCACGCCCAGCCACCACAGGGGCGCCGCACCCGCCCGTACGACGACCGCCACCCGGGCCAGCCCTTGTCCTCCGCGCGCCACGTCAGCCTCCCGTGCACCGTCTGCCGAATCTCCGAGGGAAGCCCGCAGGCTAACGACGGAAGGTGAGACGAGTCTGAGAGCGCCCCGTCACTCGGCGCCTCGCGTCACTCGACGAACAGCCCCCGCGCCGCCGCGTGCGCGTCGAACTCCTCCAGCCGCGCCTGGGCGTCCGGCAGGTCGTCGCACATCGCCTCCAGCAGCACCCGCCCCAGCAGCATCGGCGCACAGGCCGTGTCGAAGGCGAGGCCCGTGCCGACGGCCGCGGGCAGCAGCAGGTCGGAGACCTTGGCGACGGGCGCGAAGGCGGAGTCGGCGACGGTGACGACGGTCAGTCCGGCCTCCTTCGCGGCCGTCAGGGCGTCGACGACCTCCCGGGGATGGCGCGGCAGCGCGAAGCAGAGCAGCGTGCTCGCCCCGGCCCGCACGGCGCCGTCGATGCGGTCGCGGACCATGGTGCCGCCCTCGCCGAGGAGCCGGACGTCGGGATGGACCTTGGCGGCGAAGTAGGCGAACCCCTGCGCCTGGGCGGCGGCGGCCCGCAGCCCGAGGACGAGGAGGGGGCGGCTCCCGGCGAGGAGCCGCCCGGCCCGGCGGACGGGGCGGGGGTCGGCCAGTACCTCGGCGAGGTGGCGCAGGTTCTCGATCTCGGCCTCGACGGCCTGCTGGTAGGCGTTGCTCGCCCCGCTGTCCGCGGCCGGTGCGGCGGGGGTGACCTCGCGCAGGTGGCGGCGGAGATCGGGGTAGCCGTCGAAGCCCAGGGCGACGGCGAAGCGGGTCACGGAGGGCTGGCTGACGCCGGCCAGCTCGGCCAGTTCGACGCTGGACAGGAACGGCACGTCGGCGGCGCGCCGCACCATGCTGTGGGCGATGCGCCGCTGGGTCGGGGTCAGCCGGTGGCCCTCGAACAGCGCCTGCAGCCGCGCGGCCGGGCTGTCGGTCACACCCATGACGTGCTCCCCCTCCAGGTCTTCGTCCCGGGAGGTTACAACGGCGTCCTCGCGGCATCCTCCCGGCGGCCCCCGGCCGAAGACGGGGGCTAACCCCAGTGTCACGGGCGCGCCGGCTTCGTAGCGTGGGCTCCATGACGGGAATGGACGCGCGCGACGCCGACCTGAAGAAGGAACTCGACGCGACCCTGCACGCCCGCAGGGAGCTGGGCGAGGAGTACGACTCCGCGCTGGTCGAGTCGTTCCTGGAGAAGGTGGACCAGCGGCTCGACGGCGCGGTGGAGCGCCGGGTGCGCCGGCAGCTGGCCGAGCAGCGGATGACGTCGGCCCGGGACGCGAGGGGCCCGAAGCCCACGGACACCTGGGGGGAGCGGTTCGGCTTCGGCATCGTCTCGCTGGTGCTGGCCATTCCCCTGTCCGCGATCGGCGGCGGTGTGGCCGACCTGCCGGGACTGCTGGTGGCCTGGACGGGCATCGTCGGCGTCAACGTCGTACAGGCCGCCCGCACCACACCGGGTCTGTTCCGCCGGCGCCAGGACAGGGACGACTGACCGGCCGTGCCGGCGGCAGGACAGGGACGACTGGCCGGTCGTACGCGGGAAGAGTCATGCGCGGGGACCGCCGCACCCCCGTTGCCGGGGGGCGGGACGACGGCGGTCCCCGCGAGGGACGCGCCACCGGGTCAAGACCGGTACGCGCGTCCTGGCGTCCATGGAGGTCCGGGAGCCGCTCCGGAGGTCCTTGGCGCCGTACGGTGCCGGCCGCTGCGGGGAGCCGCTCCCGAGCCGCCGACAACCACCAATGTGCCCGACCCGTGTTAAGCGTGTGCTGCGTGAACGTGACACGCGCGTACCAGTTCGAAGAGGTTCGGCACCGTGCGGTCACCGCGGGTTCGCCGTCGTCACGGCCGGTTCACCGCGGGTTGGCCGCTACTTTCCCGTCACGGCCAGGAAGGCCAGCAGGTCCTGACGGCTCACCACTCCGGTCGGTTTGCCCTCGACCAGCACGATGGCCGCGTCGGCCGCGCCGAGCACCGTCATCAGGTCCGCGACCGGCTCGCCCGAGCCGACCTGCGGCAGCGGCGCCGACATGTGCTTCTCCAGCGGGTCGTCCAGCGAGGCGCGCTGGGTGAACAGGGCGTCGAGCAGTTCCCGTTCGACGACCGAGCCGACGACCTCGGCGGCCATCACGTCGGGGTGGCCCGCGCCGGGCTTGACGATCGGCATCTGCGAGACGCCGTACTCGCGGAGCACCTCGATGGCCTCGCCGACCGTCTCGTCGGGGTGCATGTGGACGAGGGAGGGGATGGCGTGGCCCTCCTTGTGGTTCAGCACGTCGCCGACGCGGGCGCTCGGGCCGGAGTCGTCCAGGAAGCCGTAGTCGGCCATCCACTCGTCGTTGAAGATCTTCGAGAGGTAGCCGCGGCCGCTGTCCGGCAGCAGGACCACGACCACGTCGTCCTCGGTCAGCCGCTCGGCGACGCGCAGCGCCGCGACGACGGCCATGCCGCAGGAGCCGCCCACCAGCAGGCCCTCCTCCTTGGCAAGGCGGCGGGTCATCTGGAAGGAGTCCTTGTCGGAGACGGCGACGATCTCGTCGGCGACCTCGCGGTCGTAGGCGGTGGGCCAGAAGTCCTCACCGACGCCCTCGACGAGGTACGGGCGGCCCGAGCCGCCGGAGTAGACCGAGCCCTCGGGGTCGGCGCCGATCACCCGGACGCGGCCCTCACTGGCGTCCTTGAGGTAGCGGCCGGTGCCGGAGATGGTGCCGCCGGTGCCGACGCCGGTGACGAAGTGGGTGATCCTGCCCTCCGTCTGCTCCCACAGCTCGGGACCGGTGGAGTGGTAGTGGGAGAGCGGGTTGTTGGGGTTGGAGTACTGGTCGGGCTTCCAGGCGCCGGGCGTCTCGCGGACCAGCCGGTCGGAGACGTTGTAGTAGGAGTCCGGGTGTTCCGGGTCCACGGCGGTGGGGCAGACGACGACCTCGGCGCCGTACGCGCGCAGTACGTTGATCTTGTCGGTGGACACCTTGTCCGGGCAGACGAACACGCACTTGTAGCCCTTCTGCTGGGCCACGATCGCCAGGCCGACGCCCGTGTTGCCGCTGGTCGGCTCGACGATCGTGCCGCCGGGCCGCAGCTCGCCGCTCTGCTCGGCCGCCTCGATCATGCGCAGGGCGATGCGGTCCTTGACCGAGCCGCCCGGGTTGAAGTACTCCACCTTGGCCAGGACGGTCGCCCTGATGCCCTCGGTCACGCTGTTGAGCCTCACCAGCGGGGTGTTGCCGACGAGACTGATCATCGAGTCGTGAAATTGCACCGTTGTCTCCGGATGCCGCAAAAAGTTCGTGAATGTGGTCGTGTTCGTTCCGCCGGCCAGCCTATGGCCTGCCGTTCCCGGGTGGCTCCGTGACGGTCGTTCACTCCCCGTTGAGATTGGGCGACGGTCCGTACGGGGCAAGCAGTGGATGTACGGCTTTAGGAGGTGGCGGCGACGCATGACGAGCATGTCGAGGGCGAGGGTGGCCCGGCGGATCGCGGCCGGCGCGGCATACGGCGGCGGCGGGATCGGACTGGCCGGGGCGGCCACGGTGGGAGTGCTGCTGGCGGAGGTGCAGCTGGCCCGGCGGCGGGTGGGCAACGGCACCCCGTCGCGGGTGCCGAACGCGGAGGGACTCTACGGCGGGACGCTCCCGCCGGGCGGCGAGCCGCCGCTGCGCCTGGTGATGCTGGGCGACTCCACCGCGGCGGGCCAGGGCGTGCACCGGGCCGGACAGACGCCGGGCGCACTGCTGGCGGCCGGGCTCGCGGCGGTCGCCGAGAGCCCGGTGGAGCTGCGGTCGGTGGCGGTGCCGGGGGCCCGGTCGGACGACCTGGACCGGCAGGTGGCGGTGGTGCTGGCGGACGCGGTGCGGGTGCCGGACGTCTGCGTGATCATGATCGGCGCCAATGACGTGACCCACCGGATGCCGGCGACCCGGTCGGTGCGGCACCTGGCGGGAGCGGTGCGGCGGCTGCGCACGGCCGGCGCGGAGGTGGTGGTCGGGACCTGTCCCGACCTGGGCACGATCGAGCCGGTGCGGCAGCCGCTGCGGTGGCTGGCCCGGCGGACGTCCCGGCAGCTGGCCGCGGCGCAGACGATCGGGGTGGTGGAGCAGGGCGGGCGCACGGTGTCGCTGGGCGACCTGCTGGGACCGGAGTTCGCGCAGAACCCGCGGGAGATGTTCGGCCCCGACAACTACCACCCCTCCGCGGACGGTTACGCGACCGCCGCGATGGCGGTGCTGCCGACGGTGTGCGCGGCGCTCGGGCTGTGGCCCGCGGACGAGGAGCGTCCCGACGTCTCCCGCCGCGAGGGCTTCCTGCCGGTGGCGCGGGCGGCGGCCGAGGCCGCCTCCGAAGCGGGTACGGAGGTCGCGGCGGCGATGCCGACGGGGCCCCGGGGGCCGTGGGCGCTGCTCAAGCGGCGCAGGCGCCGCAGGGTGGCGGAGACGGAGCCGGAGCACTCGGCGCAGCCGTCCTGAACGGAACCGGCCGGCGACCTCAGGACGGAACCGGCCGGTGCCCTCAGGACGGAACCGGCCGGCGACCCCTACCGCAGAAAGCAAGCGCTTAGTAAATTGCGGTCAGGGTCACACCGCCGTACCCGTGACCTGACCCATACGGACGGGTAACTTCCCTACGGGTCAGCCCTAGCCCGTACGTACGCCGACGCCTCTGGAGCCGTGATGCCCGAAGCCGTGATCGTCTCTGCCGCCCGCTCCCCCATCGGCCGCGCCGGCAAGGGCTCCCTCAAGGAGCTGCGCCCGGACGACCTGGCCGCCACGATCGTGCAGGCCGCGCTGGCGAAGGTCCCCGAGCTCGACCCGAGGGACATCGACGACCTGATGCTCGGCTGCGGCCTGCCCGGCGGCGAGCAGGGCCACAACCTGGGCCGGATCGTCGCCGTGCAGATGGGCATGGACCACCTGCCGGGCTGCACCGTCACCCGGTACTGCTCCTCGTCGCTCCAGACCACCCGCATGGCGCTGCACGCCATCAAGGCCGGTGAGGGCGACGTCTTCATCTCGGCCGGTGTCGAGACGGTCTCCCGGTTCGCCAAGGGCAGCTCCGACGGGCTCCCCGACACGCACAACCCGCTCTTCGCCGAGGCCGAGGCCCGTACCGCCGCCGTCGCCGCGTCCGAGGGCGCCACGTGGCACGACCCGCGCGAGGACGGCCTGCTGCCCGACCCGTACATCGCGATGGGCCAGACCGCCGAGAACCTCGCCCGGATCAAGGGCGTCACGCGCCAGGACATGGACGAGTTCGGCGTCCGCTCGCAGAACCTCGCCGAAGAGGCCATCAAGAACGGCTTCTGGGAGCGGGAGATCACCCCGGTGACGCTGCCCGACTCCACGGTCGTCAGCAAGGACGACGGCCCCCGCGCCGGCGTCACCCTGGAGGGCGTGGCGGGCCTGAAGCCGGTCTTCCGCCCCGACGGCCTGATCACCGCGGGCAACTGCTGCCCGCTCAACGACGGCGCCGCCGCGCTCGTCATCATGAGCGACACCAAGGCCCGCGAGCTGGGGCTGACCCCGCTGGCCCGGATCGTCTCCACCGGCGTCACCGGCCTCTCCCCCGAGATCATGGGCCTCGGCCCGGTCGAGGCGAGCCGGCAGGCGCTGGCCCGCGCCGGGCTGACCATCGACGACATCGACCTGGTCGAGATCAACGAGGCGTTCGCCGCCCAGGTGATCCCCTCCTACCGCGACCTCGGCATCCCGCTGGAGAAGCTGAACGTCAACGGCGGCGCCATCGCGGTCGGCCACCCCTTCGGCATGACCGGCGCCCGCATCACCGGCACGCTCATCAACTCCCTGCAGTGGCACGACAAGCAGTTCGGCCTGGAGACGATGTGCGTCGGCGGCGGGCAGGGCATGGCCATGGTCATCGAGCGCCTCAGCTGAGCCGTCCGGGACCGCCGGGGACCGTCCGGGACGACCTCCCGGACGACCCTGCGTAGCACTCGCGGGACCCTTCGTGAGCTCCGGCCCGGGACCCTGGAAACCACCAGGGTTCTGGGCCGTTTTGTGACTCAATCTCCCCCAGGATGTGACCTATCTCCCTCTCCTCGGAGATTTACGCTGGTCAGCCCCGCCCCACCCGTACCTCAGAGGCAGAAAGTCCTGTCCGGTTCGTGACGTTACGCACTGACAGCGGGTTAGTCCGCCCTTCAAGCTGATGTAGGAAGTCGGGGGTCGACTTTGAACCGGGAGTACGTCAGTGAGCGCCACATCGATCGCCCTGCTGCTCACCACGGCAGCCACCGGCGCCGTGGGCGTCGCGGTCCTGCGCAGCGTGCTGGTGCTGCGCCGCCAGGTCGCGGCCCTGCACACCGCGCTGGCCGAGAGCCGCGCCGCGGAGCTGCGCGGGCGGGTGCCCGCGGCCCGCACCACGGCCGACGCCGACGAGATACGCGCCGCGGTGGCCGAGGCGCTGGCCGAGGAGCGGGAGCGGGAGCTCGCCGAGGCACGGGCGTTCTGGGCCGCGCAGGAGAGCCGCGGCACCTCGGACGCGCCGCTGCTGCTCGGGTTCTCCGACAGCGGCCTGTCCGACTCGGGGCTGTCCGACTCGGTGCTGTCCGACAGCGCCCTGTCCGACGGCGGCGGTTTCGACGGGGGTTTCGACGGCGGCCTGTCCGACGGTGAGCCGTTCCTGCCCCACCCGGCCGACCTCGCCGGCCTGGAGTCGCCGGCCGGGGCGGAGGCCGAGGAGCCGCCCGCGGAATCCGCCGAGCTGGCCGCGGCCCGCCGCCGCCACCCCTCCCACCCGGACTTCGTGCCGAACCCGTCGCCCGCGGGCAACGACCACGAGCGGACCGTCACGGCGCTGGAGGAGCTGGCCGCCGGCCGGGTCGAGCTGGCGGACGTCCGGCCGGGCCCGCTGGGCACGCTGGACGTGTACGTCTTCGCCGACGGGACGACGCTGTGCATGACGCCGGGCCACCGCGAGACCTCGGAGCGGCTGGCGAGCGCGCTGCGCGCGGGCGAGACCCCGGTACTGCTGGGCGGCTCCGGTGTCTCCGGCGCCTACGCCCTCACCTTCTCCTGCGGCGAGGAGAGCGTGTACGTCCTGGCGGACCGCGTCATCGCGTCCCTCTAGACCCGCACCGCGGAGACACCGGGAGCAGGCCGGAACACCGGAACGCCGGACGCGTCGCGCCGGGGTCCTCAGACCCCGGCGCGTTTCTGTGCCTCCGTCACCAGCCTCACCGCCTCCTCCACGTCCGCCTCGCCGCGCAGCACGACCGCGAGGTCGTGCCCGGCGACGGCGATCTGGTCGGCGGCGGCGAACATCCCGGCGTCCGGCATCACCCGCGGCTCCGCCGCGGGGTCCTCGGCGAGCTGGGCCCGGCGGGACAGCTCCCTGGCCAGTTCCAGCGCCTCGGCGGCGGCGCCGCGCTGCAGCCTGCTCTGCGGGGCGGCCCGCAGACGGTCGGCGAAGTGTTCCAGCGCGCGGGTCAGAGGCGTCGTATCAACCACGGCGTGAGCGTACGCGGCTCTCCGGGACTGTTGCCAACGGACGAACGCTCGGGCACGGTGACTTGAAGGACCGGCTCACATCCCCTGCGTCCGGAGGCGCCGATGTCCCAAGTCTTCTCCGAGGAGACCCATCGCAACCTGCTCGCCCGCATCCCCCACTGCACCGGTCGTGAAGTCTCCGACTGGCTGCGCACCGTCGAGGAAGGCCCGGCTCTCTTCCGCTTCGAGGAGAAGGTCAGCTGGCTCAGGCACGAGCACAACCTCGCCTACGGGCACGCCAAGGCGATCGTCCACGAGTACGACATGAGAAGGGCCGCGCGCAGGCTGCTGTAGGCGCGCGCCACCGGCACGGCACGGCGAAGGGCCCCGGGCGACGCACGCCCGGGGCCCTTCGCACTCGATGACCGCGTCGGCGGGTCAGTCGTTGCTGTTGAGGATCGCGATGAGCCGCAGGAACTCCAGGTACAGCCAGACCAGCGTCAGGGTGAGGCCGAAGGCCGCGAACCAGGCCTCCTCGCGCGGGGCGCCGTAGGCGATGCCGTCCTCGACCTGCTTGAAGTCCAGGGCGAGGAAGCACGCGCCGAGGATGATGCCGATGACGCCGAAGAGGATGCCGAGGCCGCCGCTGCGGAAGCCGAGGCCGTCACCGCCGCCGAAGACGGCGAACAGCAGGTTCACCATCATCAGCAGGACGAAGCCCAGCGAGGCCGCCATCACGAAGCCGACGAAGCGGCGGTTGACGCGGATCCAGCCGGCCTTGTAGGCCACCAGCACGGCGGCGAAGGTCGCCATCGTGCCGATCACGGCCTGCATGGCGGCGCCGTCGGCGATGCGGTTGTCGACGACGCTGGAGACGACGCCGAGGAACACGCCCTCGAACGCCGCGTAGGCCAGGATCAGCGCCGGGGTCGGTGTCCGCTTGAAGGACTGGACGAGCGCCAGGACCATGCCGATCAGGGCGGCGCCGATGGCGATGCCGTACGAGCGGCCGATGTTGGCGTCGTCGACCGGCAGCAGCGCCCAGGAGAGCGCGGCGGTGACGATCAGCACGCCGAGCGTGCTGCCCGTCCGCAGGACGACGTCGTCGATGGTCATCCGGCCCGTGGTGGCGGGTGCCTGCGGCGGAGCGCCGAGGTCCGTCTGGGCGTACGGGTTCTGCGCGTACGGGTTGCCGGTCGGCTGGGCGTACGGGGCGCCCTGCGTGGCTACAGCGGGTCCCCCGGCCTGCGGCGCGGTGTTGAAGCCCGCGTAGCCGTTGTCGCGGCTGAACCCCCGTCGCGAGAAGACCGGGTTTCTGCTCCTCATTTCACTCCTCCATGGCCACCGTGCGTGGCCTTGGCTCAAGAGTAATAGAACGGCAAAGGAATGACCCTAGTGCTTGGGGAGGATCTTTCCCTCGTCCACCGGGAGAACACGCGAGGCCCGCCCGTGATTCCCCTCACCCGCCCCGGCCGCCACGCGCGCCTCGGGTCGGACACGCGCCTCGGTCAGAAGGGGAAACCGGTGTACGCCTCGGCGAGGTCGGTCTCGGCGGCGCGGGAGGAGGCGAGGCGCTCCAGCCGGGCCAGCTGGAGACGGCGGTCGAAGCCGGTGGCGTCGGGCGCGCGGTGGAGCAGGGCCGTCATGTCGTAGGAGAACCGCTCGGCCTGCCAGACGCGGCGCAGACAGGTGGCGGAGTAGCCGTCCAGCAGGTCGTCGGAGCCGGTGCGGCGGCGGTGGGCGAGGGCCCGCGCGAAGGTGACGACGTCACCGACAGCGAGGTTGAGGCCCTTGGCTCCGGTCGGGGGAACGATGTGAGCCGCGTCACCGGCGAGGAAGAGCCGGCCGTGCCGCATCGGCTCGTGGACGTAGGAGCGCATCGGGGTGACGGACTTCTGGGTGACGGGGCCGCGCTCCAGCCGCCAGCCGTCGGCGGTCTCGAAGCGGCGCTCCAGCTCGTCCCAGACGGCGTCGTCGCTCCAGCTGTCGGCGTCGGTGCCCTCGGGCACCTGGAGGTAGAGGCGGGAGACGGACGGCGAGCGCATGGAGAGCAGGGCGAAGCCGCGGTCGTGCCGGGCGTAGACGAGTTCGTCGTGGGAGGGGGCGACGTCGGCGAGGATGCCGAGCCAGCCGAAGGGGTACGTACGTTCGAACACCTGCGTGAGGTGCTCGGGTATCGCCTTGCGGGCGACGCCCCAGAAGCCGTCGCAGCCGACGACGTAGTCGCACTCCAGCACGGACTCGGCGCCCGCGCGGCGGAACCGCACCCGGGGGCTGTCGGTGCCGGCGCCCTCGACGGCCAGCGCCTCCGTCTCGAACAGCAGCGGGCCGCCGTCCTTGAGCTGGAGGGCGATGAGGTCCTTGCAGACCTCGGTCTGGGCGTAGACCGTCACGGACCGGCCGCCGGTGAGGGCGGGGAAGTCGACGCGGTGGCGGCGCGCGGCGAAGCGCAGTTCTATGCCGTCGTGGCGCAGTCCCTCCCGGTCCAGGCGCTCCCCGGCACCCGCCTCGCGCAGCACGTCGACCGTCCCCTGCTCCAGGATGCCGGCGCGCTGGCGCTGCTCGACGTAGCTCCGGTCGCGGCTCTCCAGGACGACCGAGTCGATCCCGGCGTTGTGGAGCAGCCGGGCGAGGAGGAGGCCGGCGGGGCCGGCTCCGATGATGCCGACGGTGGTGCGCATCGGTCGTTCCCTTCGGTGGGCGTCATTGCCTGGGCCGTGTTCGCCTGGTGAAATTTTTTTCACCGGGTGCCGCCGCGAGTCTCCGTCCGGACACGTCCGCTGTCAACGGGTCCGGCGGGAACGGCGCCGGGAGTGCCGCCGGGCATGCCGATGTGAGGGGTTTCGGGAGTGCTGCGGGGGAGAGTTCCGCGGTGCGCGCGAGGGAGGTGCGGCGTCGAGAAGGTGCCCGGAGCCGGACTTGAACCGGCACGCCCGCGAAGGGGCAGCGAGGTTTAAGCTCGCCGTGTCTGCATTCCACCATCCGGGCAGGCCATGGGCTCCGCGTCGAGCCACGACCCTATCGGGACGCCCCCTCCCGGCAGGGACCGGGCAACCCGATGTTGTCTTATTTTATTGATGTCTGAGGGTGCATCAGCCGGCCGAACAGGCCATCCGCACTTGCCAACAGCCTCGCGCGCACGCGCCCGCCGCGCATGCGGAATGACGGAATTTCACCGTCCGAACAAGGGCGCTCCACCGGTTCTCGACCGTTCGCGCCCACCACCCGGGGAACCGGCGGGGGCGTCGCGGGGGGCGTCAGGGTCGGCCGTCATCCCCAGGTATGACGGCGCCCGGCGAGGTCCCTCCCAGGTCGGCCCTCCAGACCGGAACAGCGGTTGACTACATCGCGCTTCCCGGCCGGAACGATGGATCGCGTTCCACCGTCCCCGTCCCACAGGAGCGCTCGCCGTGACCACCGCACCCATCGCCGCCCCGACCACCGCCGTGGCGGCGCACGCCACGGAGCTGTCGAAGATCTACGGGCAGGGCGAGACCCAGGTGGTCGCCCTGGACCGGGTCTCCGTCGAGTTCCGGCAGGCCGAGTTCACCGCGATCATGGGCCCGTCCGGCTCGGGCAAGTCCACGCTGATGCACTGCGTGGCGGGTCTCGACACCTTCTCCTCCGGCTCCGTGCGGATCGGCGGGACCGAGCTGGGGTCGCTGAAGGACAAGCAGCTCACGCGGTTGCGCCGGGACAAGATCGGCTTCATCTTCCAGGCGTTCGACCTGCTGCCGACCCTGACGGCGCTGGAGAACATCACGCTGCCGATGGACATCGCGGGCCGCAAGGCGGACAAGCAGTGGCTGAACACGGTGATCGAGATGGTGGGCCTGTCGGGGCGGCTCGGGCACCGGCCCGCGCAGCTCTCCGGCGGCCAGCAGCAGCGCGTCGCCGTGGCCCGCGCGCTGGCCTCCAAGCCGGAGATCATCTTCGGTGACGAGCCGACCGGCAACCTCGACTCCCGATCGGGCGCCGAGGTGCTGGGCTTCCTGCGCAACTCGGTGCGGGAGCTGGGGCAGACCGTGGTGATGGTGACCCACGACCCGGTGGCCGCGGCCTACGCGGACCGCGTCGTCTTCCTCGCCGACGGCCGGATCGTCGACGAGGTGTACGGCCCGACCGCCGACAAGGTCCTGGACCGGATGAAGCAGTTCGACGCCAAGGGCCGCACCAGCTGAACCGGCCTCCCGCCAGCCCCTACCCCACCGCCCTCACGTCTGGACAGAGAAGACCCCATGTTCCGTACCGCCTTGCGCAACGTGCTCGCGCACAAGGCCAGGCTGCTGATGACCGTGCTCGCCGTGCTGCTCGGCGTGGCGTTCGTCTCCGGCACCCTCGTCTTCACCAACACCGTCTCCGCGGCGTACGAGAAGTCCTCCACCAAGGGCTTCGAGGAGGTCGACGTCGCCGTCACGGCGGCCTGGAACGAGGACGACGACGAGTCGGCCGAGCTGACCCCGGCCCTCCTCGACCGGGCGGAGCGGACCGAGGGCGTGGCCTCCGTCATCGGCAGCGTCTCCGGCTTCACCGCCCTCGCCGACAAGAACGGCGACCCGGTCGGCAACGGCTGGCAGGTGCAGGGCGCCAACTACTGGGGCACCGACGACCCCCGCTACCCGATGGCCGAGGGCCACGCGCCGGAGAACGACGGCGAGGTCGCCATCGACTCCGAGACCGCCGCGCGGACCGGGTACGAGGTCGGCGACCAGGTCCGGATGTCCGTCGACGGCCCGGTGCTCACCCCGACGATCAGCGGCATCTTCACCACGGACGACGGCAACGTCGCGGCGGGCGGCAGCCTCACCCTCTTCGACACGGACACCGCGCAGAAGCTCTACGGCAAGACCGGCCGGTACGACCAGATCGCTGTGAAGGCGAAGCCGGGGGTAAGCCAGACCGCCCTGCTGGCCGCGCTGGAGAAGTCCCTGCCGAAGGACACCGTCGAGCTGGAGACGGGCCAGGCACTCGCCGACGAGCAGGCCGCGGTGACCGCCCGGTCCATGGACAGCCTGAAGCAGATACTGCTGGTCGCCGCCGGTATCTCCCTCTTCGTCGGCACCTTCCTCATCGCCAACACCTTCGGCATGCTGGTCGCGCAGCGCACCAAGGAGCTGGCCCTGCTGCGGGCCGTCGGCGCCTCGCGCCGCCAGGTCACCCGGTCGGTGCTGTTCGAGGCGTTCGTCGTCGGCGTCGTCGCCGCGGTCACCGGCCTCGTCGCGGGTATCGGCATCGGCGCCGGACTGCGCTCCCTGATGGGCTCGGTCGGCGCCGGCCTCCCGGACGGCCCGCTCGTCGTCTCCCCGAGCACCGTCGTCGCGGCGCTCGCCGTCGGTGTCCTCATCACCGTGCTGGCCGCGTGGCTGCCCGGCCGCCGGGCCGCGAAGATCCCGCCGGTGGCGGCGATGAACAGCGTGCACGCCGCGCCGTCCACCAAGTCGCTGGTCCTGCGGAACACCGTCGGCGCCCTGTTCACGGCGGCGGGCGCGGCGGTCGTGCTGGCCGCGACGACGACCGACGACGCCTCCGGCGCGCAGGCCCCGATGGCGCTCGGCGCGGGCCTGATCGTCATCGGCGTCTTCGTCCTCACCCCGCTGCTGTCCCGCCCGCTGATCGCCGCGGCGGCACCGGTGCTGCGCGTCTTCGGCATCTCGGGGAAGCTGGCCCGGCAGAACGCGGTCCGCAACCCGCGCCGTACGGCGGCCACGGCCTCCGCCCTGATGATCGGCCTGACCCTGATCACGGGCCTGACGGTCGCGGCGGTCGGCGTGCAGTCGGCGATCGACAAGATGGCCTCCGGGTCGATCCGGGCCGACTACGTGGTGTCGATGGCGAACGGCAGCTACCTCTCCCCCGACGTCGCGGAGAACCTCTCCGGCGTGGACGGCGTCACCGCCAGCAGCCCGATGCGCAACTCCTACTCGGAGATCGACGGCCGGGACGAGTACCTCACCGGCGTCACCGGCTCCGAGTTCCGCGAGCTGACCGACCTGCCGGTCCGGGACGGCGCGTTCGAGATCTCCGGCACCCGGGTGGTCGTCGACGAGGAGACCGCGAAGGAACACGGCTGGAAGGCCGGGTCCGCCTTCACGGTCGCCTACGACGACGAGAAGAAGCAACGGCTCACGGTCGCCGGGGTGTACGAGGGCAACGAGATGTTCCGCGGCATCATGCTCGACCTGCCGACGCTGACCCCGCACATCGCCGACCCGGTCGACATGCAGGTCATGGTGAAGATGTCCGGCGGCGTGTCCGACGCGTCCAAGGACACGCTGCGGAAGGCCCTCGACGACAGCCCGGCCGTCGCCGTCCAGGACAAGCAGGACATCTCCGACGGGATCGCCCAGATGGTGACCCTGATGCTGAACATCCTGTACGGCCTGCTGGGCATGGCGGTGATCGTGGCGGTCCTCGGGGTCGTCAACACCCTGGCCCTGTCGGTGTTCGAGCGCTCCCAGGAGATCGGCATGCTCCGCGCGATCGGCCTGGACCGCCGGGGCATCAAGCGGATGGTCCGCCTGGAGTCCCTGATCATCTCCCTGTTCGGCGCGGTCCTCGGCATCGGGCTCGGCATCTTCTTCGGCTGGGCCGCGGGCGAGCTGGTCGGCACGGAGCTGTCGACGTACGAGCTGGTGGTGCCGTGGGGCCGGATCGCGCTCTTCCTGCTGCTGGCCGCGACGGTCGGTGTGCTGGCGGCGCTGTGGCCGGCCCGGCGCGCGGCCCGGCTGAACCCGCTGACGGCGATCAAGTCGGAGTAGCCGCGGCGCGAGGTGACGGAAAAGGGCCCCTGCTCCGAGGAGTAGGGGCCCTTTCCACGCGCGGGCGGGTCAGTTCCAGATGCTCAGTTCCAGGTGCGGGTGCGCAGCGGCAGGCCCGAGGCGCCGGACTCGGGGGTCCGCACGGCCAGGATCTGGTTGACGCCGATGCGGTTGCGCTCGAAGGAGAGCGCGGAGGCGGCCATGTACAGGAGCCAGACCCGGGCCCGGCCGTAGCCGGCCACCCGGACCGCCCGGTTCCAGTCGGCCTCCAGGTTGGCGACCCAGCGGCGCAGGGTGTGCGCGTAGTGCTCGCGGATCGCCTCGACGTCGCGCACCTCGAACCCGGCGCGCTCCAGCTGGGTGACGGTGGTGCCGACCGGGGCCAGCTCACCATCGGGAAAAACGTAGGAGTCGATGAACTCGTCCACGCTGTACGCCGACTCGTCGCGCCGCGGGCGGCGGGCGATCTGGTGGTTGAGCAGCCGTCCGCCGGGCCCCAGCAGGGCGTACAGGTCGCGGGCGTACTCCAGGTACCGTTCGGCGCCGACGTGCTCGGCCATGCCGATGGAGGAGATCGCGTCGTAGGGGCCGTCGGTGACGTCGCGGTAGTCCTGTACGCGGATCTCGACCCGGTCGGTGAGCCCCTCCTCGGCGACGCGCTTGCGGGCGTACGCGGCCTGTTCCTGCGAGAGGGTGACGCCGACGACGCTCACGCCGTGCTCGCGGGCGGCGTGGATCGCCATGGAGCCCCAGCCGCAGCCGACGTCGAGCAGGCGCATGCCGGGCTTCAGGGCGAGCTTGCGGCTGACCAGTTCCAGCTTGTCGCGCTGGGCGGTCTCCAGGGTGGCGCCGTCGGCCTCGGCGGCCGGCCAGTAGGCGCAGGAGTAGACCATGGAGGGGCCGAGGACCAGCTCGTAGAAGTCGTTGCCGACGTCGTAGTGGTGGCTGATCGCGTGCTTGTCGGTGCGGCGGGTGTGGAGGTGGCCGCGGCGCCGGCGGACCTCCTCGGCGGGCGGGGCCGGCGGCAGCGGGGGGCCGGCGAGCCTGACCAGGCCGCGGACGGCGGCGCGGACCTCGGGGTCGCGCAGGGCCTGGCCGAGGGTACGGGCGTCCTCGCCGCGCTCCCAGATCAGTCCGGCGAGCAGGTCGAGGGCGGTGTAGAGGTCGCCCTCGACCTCCAGGTCACCGGCGACCCAGCCGCGGGCGAGGCCCAGTTCGCCGGGCTTGAACAGCAGGCGGCGCAGCGCGCGGCGGTTGCGTACGACGAGCGCGGGCGCACCCGGCGGTCCGGCCCCGGAGCCGTCCCACGCGCGGACCCGGACCGGGAGCGGGACTCCCAGTACCTGTTCGACGAGGCTCTTCAGCCGCAACGCGGCGTCTGCCATGGCACACACCTCCGAAAGCCGGATGTTTACTCACCACGTAAACACCGGATGCGGGGATGCGCAGTCCCACCTCCCGGTCATGACTACGCAAAATAGTTGCAGAGGCCACTCACTTCGCGCGGCCCCCCCGGGCACGGGGAAGGGGCCGCCCGCACCACGGATGGCGGACGGCCCCTCGGGGTCCTGCTTACGTACTGCGGGGTGGAGCGACCCTGGTCAGGAGGCCTTGGCCTTCTCCTCGGTCTTCTCCCCGGCCTTTTCGTCGGCCTTCGGAGCGGGGACGGCGGCCGGCTTCGGGGCCGGCTTGGCGGCCTCGTAGAACTCCTCGCGCGGCGTCTCGACGGCGCCGAGCGAGACGACCTCGCGCTTGAGGAACATCCCGAGCGTCCAGTCCGCGAAGACGCGGATCTTGCGGTTGAACGTCGGCATCGCCATGCCGTGGTAGGCGCGGTGCATGTACCAGGCGAGACGTCCCTTGAGCTTGATCTTCATCTTGCCCATGACGATCATCGCCACGCCCTTGTGCAGGCCGAGACCCGCGACCGCGCCCTTGTTGGCGTGGCTGTACTCCTTCTGCGGGAAGCCCCGCATGCCGGAGACCACGTTGTCGCCGAGGACCTTGGCCTGGCGCAGCGCGTGCTGGGCGTTGGGCGGGCACCAGGCGTTGGGGTTGCCGGCCTTGCGGCCGACGAGGTCCGGGACCTGGGCGTTGTCGCCCGCGGCCCAGATGTAGTCGGTGCCCTGCACCTGGAGCGTGGCCTGCGTGTCGACGTGGCCGCGCGGGCCGAGCGGCAGACCGAAGCGGGACAGCACCGGGTTGGGCTTCACGCCCGCCGTCCAGACCAGGGTGCCGGCGTCGACCTCCAGGCCGTTCTTCAGCACGACGTGACCGTCGACGCAGGAGTCCATGGAGGTCGAGAGGTAGACCTCGACGCCGCGGCTCTCCAGGTGCTCCTTGCCGTAGGCGCCCAGCTTCGGGCCGACCTCGGGGAGGATCTTGTCGGCGGCGTCGACCAGGATGAACCGCATGTCCTCGCGGGACACGTTGTTGTACTCCTTGGCCGCGTCCCGGGCCATGTCCTCGACCTCACCGATGGTCTCCGCACCGGCGAAGCCGCCGCCGATGAAGACGAAGGTGAGCGCCTTGCGGCGGATCTCCTCGTCGGTGGTGGAGTCGGCCTTGTCGAGCTGTTCGAGGACGTGGTTGCGCAGGCCGATGGCCTCCTCGACGCCCTTCATGCCGATGCCCTGCTCGGCGAGGCCGGGGATCGGGAAGGTACGGGAGACCGCGCCCATGGCGATGACCAGGTAGTCGAACGGCAGCTCGTACGCCTCGCCCGTCAGCGGGGCGACCGTGGCGACCTTGCGGTCCTGGTCGATGGTGGTGACCCGACCGGTGAGGACCTCCGCCTTCGGCAGCACGCGTCGCAGCGGGACGACGACGTGGCGCGGGGAGATGTTGCCGGCGGCGGTTTCGGGGAGGAAGGGCTGGTAGGTCATGTACGACCGGGGGTCGACGACCGTGACGGTCGCCTCGCCGTAACGCATCTTCTTGAGAATGCGTCGAGCCGCGTACAGGCCTACGTACCCACCGCCTACTACGAGGATCCTGGGACGCTCCGTGGTGCTCATGGCATCGAGTATCCACCTGCCCCGGGGGGGTGCTTCGTGCGCCCCTTCACAAGCTCCGTTGAGGGTCGTGTTACACTCCTCCGCTCGCGTGACGCAGGTCATGTCACGGAGCGGGAACCGCCGGGTGACACGCACCGTTGTCAATGGCGCGTGAGCAGCCACTCCGGCCGGTCGGGGCCGCGTCGGGCTCCGTTACGAACCGACGCCGGGAGCATTTCCACGCCCCCCTTCTGAACGTGTTCAAAGGGCAGTTGAGCCCCCAAAAGGGTCAACGAGATGCCGTTCGCCGCCCACCGGGACCCAATCTCTTGTGAAGAACTTCACGAACTTTCCCGCGAAGAGGTCCCACAGGGCCCTTCCGGAGCCTCCATGATCCGCTCAGACGTTCCCCGACCTGCTCAGACGACGGCCTGCGACTGATCGCCGCACAGACACCACGGAGCGGTCACCGCCCCTTCGGACGCACCTTTTATTACGTTTGTCCCGCCGCACGCCGGGACCGCCGGGGTGGTGGCCGGAAAAGAGGTCGCATGAGTCCGCACCGCCGCACGACGGGACTGCTCTCCCCCGTTCCCGAGCAGGGGGTCCTGGCCGTCCCTCCGTGGGCCTGGTGGGCGCCGGCGGTGCTGACCGTGCTGGCCGTCGCGCTGGACCTGCCCACGCCGGGCGGGCTGAGCGGCGACGCGCTGCTGATCCTCAGCTCCATGACGGCCGCCTGCGTGCACCGGATGCGGGGCGTGGTGCTGCTCGCGGCCGTGAACAGCGCCGCCGGCCTGCTCTTCCTCCTCGCCCGCCATCTGCACACCGACGGCAGCCATGCCGTGGTCGACTTCGCCGCGCTGCTCGTCCTGGTCTGGGCGAGCGTCCCGCTCTGCCGGCTGCGGCTCTTCCTGGACCGGCGCATGCGGGACACCTGGCGGGCCGCGGCGTACGCCCAGCGCGCCGTACTGCCGCCGGTACGCGCCTGGCTCGGCCGCACCTGGATCGCCGTGCGCTACGAGGCGGCCTCGGACGCGGCGGCCGTCGGCGGCGACCTCTACGCCGTGGAGGAGACCCCGTACGGGGTGCGGCTGCTCATCGGCGACGTACGCGGCAAGGGTCCCGACGCGATCCCCGCCGTGGCCGCCCTGGTGGGGTGCTTCCGGGAGGCGGCGCACCACACCTCCACCCTGCCGCTCCTCGCCCACCACCTCGACGAGGCCGTGGCCCGGAACATCCGCGAGACGGTGGCCGTGCGGGGCGCGGGCGACACCCCCGGCGAGCACTTCATCACCGCCGCCGTCGCCGAACTGCCGCCGGGTGGCGGGGAGGTACGGCTGCTGAGCCGCGGCCACTGCCCGGCGTTCCTCGCCACGGAGGAAGGCGTGCGCGCCTGGGAGCCGGCCGACCCGGGCCTCCCCCTCGGCCTCGGCGACCTCGATCCCGGCCCCTGGGGCCACGAGTCCCGCCCCTTCGCCCCCGGCGACCTGCTCCTGCTCTGCACGGACGGCCTGCTGGAGGCCCGCGACGCCGACGGCGTCTTCTACTCCCCCGAAGAGGGCCTCGCGGAGACCTGGCGCGCGGGGCCGCCCACGGTGGTGGAACACCAGACCCGCCTGGTCCACCACCACGCGGGCGGCGTCCTCGCGGACGACCTGGCCCTGCTCGCGGTGACGGTGTCGGCGACGGAGCCGCCGGCGGGGCCGGACGGACCCTGACCCCGCCGAGGCGGCGGCTACGCCACCGACCAGGCGATCCCGTCCAGGATGTCGTGCTCGCTGACCACGACCTCCGGTGCGCCGGTGCGTTCCATGATCGCGCGGAGGACCAGGGCGCCGGCGGCGATGACGTCGACCCGGCCGGGGTGCATGGAAGGGATCGCGGCGCGCTCGGCGTGGGTGGAGCGCAGGAGGTGGTCGGTGATCTCGTCCACGCGGGCGCGGGAGACGCGGGAGTGGTGGATGGCGGTCGAGTCGTACTCCGGGAGGTCCTGGGCGATCGCCGAGACGGTCGTCACCGAGCCGGCGAGGCCGACCAGGGTGCGGGCCTCACGCAGGGGCACGGTCTGTTCGGCGAGGTCGAGGGCGGCCTCGATGTCCGCCCGCATCGCCGCGATCCGCTCCGGCGTCGGCGGGTCGGCCACCGCGCCGTCCGTCACCAGGTGCCGCTCGGTCATCCGGACGCAGCCGACGTCGACGGAGCGGGCGGCACGCACGTGGTCGTCGCCGACGACGAACTCCGTCGAGCCGCCGCCGATGTCCACCACCAGGAACGGGCGGGCGAGGTCGGTGCGGCCGGTCAGCTCCTTGGTGGCGCCGGTGAAGGAGAACTCCGCCTCCTGGTCGCCGGTGATCACCTCGGGCTCGACGCCGAGGATGTCCACGACGCCGCGCACGAATTCGTCGCGGTTCTCCGCGTCCCGGGAGGCCGAGGTGGCCACGAAGCGGACGCGTTCCGCGCCGTGCCGGTCGATGATCTTCGCGTACTCGCGGCAGGCCGCGAACGTCCGCTCCAGCGCCTCGGGGGCGAGCCGGCCGGTGCGGTCGACGCCCTGGCCGAGCCGCACGATCGTCATGCGGCGGTCCAGGTCGGTCAGCTCACCGGTCTCCGGGTCCGCGTCGGCGACCAGCAGCCGGATGGAGTTCGTACCGCAGTCGATCGCGGCGACACGGGTCACTTCTCGTCCTCCCCACAGGCCGTGGTCACGCACGGGCCCTTGCGCCACCACTCCGGCAGCATCTCGATCGCCTCGTCGCCCAGCGGGTTCACGCCGGGCCCGGCGGCCAGCGAGTGGGCCACCAGCACGTGCAGGCACTTCACCCGGTCGGGCATGCCGCCCGCGCTCGGGAAGTTCGTGAGCTGCTCGATCTCGTCGCGGCGCCGGATGTAGTCCTCGTGCGCGGCACGGTACGCGGCGGCCAGCTCCGGGTCGGCGGCGAGCCGCTCGGTCATCTCCTTCATCACGCCGTTGGCCTCAAGGGTGCCGATGGCGGAGGCGGCCTTCGGGCACGTCAGGTAGTACAGCGTGGGGAACGGCGTCCCGTCGGGCAGCCGCGGGGCGGTCTCCACGACGTCCGGCTGCCCGCACGGGCACCGGTGCGCGATGGCGCGCAGTCCGCGCGGCGGACGGCCCAGCTGCTGCTTGAAGGCCTCGACGTCCGCGTCGGTGGGCTCGGTGCGCGGGGTGGGCGGCGGGGGCGTGTGCATGACTGGCTTCTGTCGGTCTTCCTGTGGGTTCTACGAGTGACTGGCGGCGGCGTCGGCCTTGTCGACGCCCTCCCAGACGGTGCGGTACCAGGGGCGGCCCGCCGCGCCGAGGCCGGTGCGGGACTGCTTCGCCGTGCCCGGGTCGACGACGACGAATCCCGTCTCCCCCGGCATCACGTAGTGCAGCCGCAGCCGGATCTGCTGCTCGGCGTACGCGTCGTCCTGCCAGCGCGCCTTCAGGTCCCGCAGGTCCTCGACCCGCTGCCGGGCCTGCTGCTTCTCCCGGCGCAGATCGTCGATCTCGCCGCGCTGGGCGACGTACTGCCGTATCGGGTAGGCGAGCACCACGACGAGGGAGCAGATCACCATCACGAGGAGGGCCGCCCGGCCGGTCAGCCGGGAGCGGCGGGCCTGGCGCTTGGTCTGCGAGCGGTAGACCCGGGCGGCGGTCTGCTCGCCCAGGGCCCGGATCCTGGTCGCGGTGGAGAAACGGTCCCGGTCCTTCACCGCCATGTCGCTTCCGCCTCCCGGTGCACGCGCGTACGTCCCCGCACACGGTACGGGACCGTGGACGGGGACGTACGTGCGACGCCGCCTACCGGAGCTGCCGGGGTGTGCTCAGCCCTTGAAGCGGGGGAACGCGCTGCGGCCGGCGTAGACCGCGGCGTCGTCGAGGATCTCCTCGATGCGCAGCAGCTGGTTGTACTTGGCGACGCGCTCGGAGCGGGCCGGGGCGCCGGTCTTGATCTGGCCGCAGTTGGTGGCGACGGCGAGGTCGGCGATGGTGACGTCCTCGGTC
>NZ_JAVRHI010000438.1:0-39309 GCF_034105845.1 Streptomyces sp. CRN 30
GGCCGCCCCGCCCGCCGGGTCCGGCCCGCGGCGGCCGCACACCGCGGCGCAGCCCCGCACCACCCGCGCCTCCTCACCTCCCCCCTCGCAGAGGCACCGCGTCCCCTCCCGTACGCCCCCCTCCGGCCCGTCTCCCGCACGCCGTCGAATCCGGCCGTGCACGTACCATGGCCGCATGTCCTTCCTCCGCCGCCGCAGCGCCACCCCCGCCGGACCCGACTTCGACGTACTGGCCATGGACCCGGGCGACTGGCCCGGCAATCTCGGTGCGGGTCTCCTGCCCGCTCCCGACGGCAGCTGCCAGGGTGTCTTCCTGCGCTACGACCTGTTCGGCGGCCGCGGCCCCGCGATGATCATCGGGAATCTGCCGGAGGGCTCCCCGGCGCGGGAGACCGAGGAGGGCGAGGTCCCGTTCGAGGTGGCCCAGCTGCTGGTGGCGCTGGAGAACGACGAGGAGATCACCGTCGTCGGGTCCGAGGACGTGCCCGTGATGCAGGGCGACAACCTGTTGATCGTGCGGCGCCTCAAGCTCTCCGAGGGCCGGATCTCCTGCGTTCAGTTCGACCGCAGCGACAACGTCCTGGTGACCATCGCCGCCTGGGACCGCCCCATCACGGACGACCTGTACACGCTGCTGAAGCCGCTGCCGGCGGAGCTGTTCCAGCAGGGCTGAACGGGCGACCGCACGGGCCGTGGCGGCCGCCCGTGCCCGCCGACACACGCCGAAGGGCCGGGTCAGCGCACCCGGCCCTTCGCCGTACCCGGTGCGCCGTGCCCTACGGCGCGGACGGCAGCACCTGGACGTCCGCCGCCCGGACGAACGCCACCCGGTGGCCGAACTGGATCTCGTAGTACTTGTCCTTGCCGGTCACGACCCGGTGCCGGGCCGGGTCGAGGGTCGGCGCGTAGAAGTACTCGCCGGGGACCTGGCCGCCGACCGCGTACCGCTGACCCGCGAGCAGCCGGTACGGCAGCGGGGAGACCGGCTGGACCGGCACGCCCGCCGGGTAGGCGCCGCGCTCCGGGTACGCCCTGCCGTACACGGGCACCTGGGTGAGGCCCGGGCGGGGGGCGACGACCGGACCGGACGCGGGCAGTGCCGTCGGCCGGCCCTTCGGATCCTGGAACCAGGCCTTCTGACCCAGGTACCAGATCGCCGTCCAGTCGCCCGCGCGGCCGGCCACCGCGTACTGCTGTCCGGCGGACACCCGTGAGCCGATGTCGTGCACGTCGACCGTCGACCTGCCGCCGCCCGGCCGCAGACCGATGTCCTGGACCAGCGGGGCGTCCGCGGCGGGCCGCGTGTGGAGGCGTACGGCGCTGGAGCCGTGCGCCGCGCACGGCGTGCCCGCGGTGGTGCAGCCGGTGAACGGCGGCCGGTGCTCCGCGTACGCGGGGGCGATGGTCACCAGACCGCCCTCCGCGCCGGCCGTGGCCTCGAACGGTTCGCCCAGCAGCGCGAAGTAGTGCTGCCAGTCCCAGTACGGACCGGGGTCGGTGTGCATGGCGGGAATGGTCGAGGCGGCCGCTCCGGGCACCGTGTCGTGGCCGAGGACGTGCCGGCGGTCCAGCGGGATGTCGTACCTGGCGGCCAGGTACCGCACCAGACGGGCCGAGGACCGGTACATCGCCTCCGTGTACCAGGCGTCCGGCCTGGCGAGGAAGCCTTCGTGCTCCAGGCCGATCGACGTGGAGTTGACGTACCAGTTCCCCGCGTGCCAGCCCACGTCCTTGGTCTTCACGTGCTGGGCGATGTGGCCGTCGGTCGAGCGCAGCGTGTAGTGCCACGCGACGTAGGCCGGGTCCTGCACCAGTTGCAGCGTCCTGTCCCAGGTCTCCTCGGTGTCGTGGACGACGATGTACTCGATGCGCGGGGCCGCGGGCCGGTCGGCCACGTCGTGGTTGCCGTGCTTGCCCCCGCCCAGCTCCTTGCGCGGGGCGGGGATCCACTCGCACGACACGGTCGCCGGGCACTCGGTGCCCGCCGCGTCCGCCGTGCGCAGCCCGGCCCGTGCCAGCCGGGCGGTGTCGGGCCGCAGACCGGGGTCGGGGGTGAGCGTCACCCGCTGACCGGCGTCCGTGGTGCGCCGCTGACCGGTGCGCAGCACCCGGAAGACCTCGTCGGCGTACCCGGCCGCCGTCGCGCGGTCGTCCGCGCCGGAGAACCGGGCCACCGCCGCGTACCAGTCGGCCGGGTCGTCGCTCGGCGGCCCGCCGAGGTCCCGCTGGGCGGCGGCGAGGAGCGCGGCCCCGCCCGCCACGTTGGCCGCGACGTCACTGCGCAGCTCCGCGGCCGGGAGACCGGTCAGCGCGGCGGCGCGCGCCAGCGTCTCCAGGCGGTCGGGCACTCCGGCCCGGCGCGGCACGTCCGCCGTGGGTGGCGCCATGGGCCGGGAGTCGTCACCGCGGGGGTCCTCCGTGCCCGCACTGTGGTGCGGCGGGGATCCGGCGAGGGCCGCGCGGGCGTCGGTCAGGTGCATCGGACCGTATCCGCCGGTGACGCTGGGCGCCCCGCCGTGCGCGTCCCAGCGGGACTGCAGGTACGAGACGCCGAGGAGGACACCGGGCGGTACGCCGTACCGGGCGGCCGCGGCGGCGAAGGCGTCCTGCAGCCCGTCGGCGGGGTCCCGGGCCGGGCCGCCCGACGGGGCCGCGCCGAGCAGGGGGAGCAGCAGCGCCGCCGAGGCGACGGTGACCGCGGCCGTCCGGTGTGCGCGTCTGGATGCGGTGGCGGGCCTCGGCGCGGTGGGGGAACGTCGCAAAGCAGCCTCCTGGGACGTTCGGACGGAGTGGGGGTGCGGTGCTGTCGCATCCCGGATCGCCGGGACCGCACGAACCCGTGTCCCTGTCGAGGGGGGATCGGGACAGGGGCACTCGGCGGCTACGGCGTGGCTCAGTGGTACCGGCTCACCGGCGCGCCGTCAATCAGGGACATGCAGGCACGATTCACGATGTCATCCGAGGTGAGGGAGGGTTTTCCACGGTGGTGGCCGTGGGGCCCGAGGGGCGCTGCGAAAGGCAGGGCCGCGCACATGACGGAGGTCCGCGGTACGCCGTCGGAACGGGCGCACCGCGGACCTCCCTCCCCCCTCAGCGAGTGCCGACCGCCGCTCGCACGGCCCGGCGGGCGAGCTGGCAGTCGTCGTGCAGCCGCCTCAGCAGCAGCCGTTGCTCCTCGCCGGTCGGCGCGGCACCCGGGTGGGCCGGTCCCGGAGACGTCGGGGTGCTGTCGTGCATCGCACGCTGTACGGCCGTCTCGTAGGTACGGATCTCCCGGGTCAGCACGAGCATCAGGTTGACCAGGAACGCGTCGCGTGACGCCGGGCCCGCCGACTGGGCGATCTGGCTGATCTGGCGGCGCGCGACGGGGGCGTCGCCGAGCACCGCCCAGAGGGTCGCCAGGTCGTACCCCGGGAGATACCAGCCCGCGTGCTCCCAGTCGACCAGCACCGGGCCCGACGGGGAGAGCAGGATGTTCGACAGCAGGGCGTCCCCGTGACAGAACTGCCCCATGCCCTGCCGGCCCGCCGAGTGCGCGATGCCGTGCACCAGCTTCTGCAGGTCACCCATGTCCCGGTCCGTGAGCAGGCCCAGGTCGTGGAAGCGGGCGATCCGCTCCGCGTAGTCCAGCGGGGCGTCGAACATCCCCGCCGGGGGCCGCCAGGCGTTGAGCCGGCAGACCGCTCCCAGTGCCGCCCGGACGTCCGCGCGGGCCGGGGCCTCCACCGGATGCCGCTGCAGGGCGGCCGCCCGGCCCGGCATCCGCTCGATCACCAGTGTGCAGTTGTCCGGGTCCGCTGCGATCAGACGGGGCACCCGGACCGGCGGCCGATGCCTCACGAACGAGCGGTAGACCGCTATTTCGTGCCTGCTCCGGTCCGTCCAGATCGGGGAGTGGTCCAGCAGGCACTTGGCGACGGCCGTCGTACGGCCCGTCGTGCCGACGAGGAGCACGGAGCGCCCGCTTCGGCGCAGCACCTGCACGGGAGTGAACTCCGGGCAGATGCGATGCACCGAAGCGATCGCCGCGCGCAACTGCGCGCCCTGGGGGCCGGACAAGTCGAGTCTCCCGCTGAGCGGTTGGGGCCCGGGCCCCGGTGCGCGGCGCGTCCGGCCGGCACCGAGCACGGCGGCCGCCGGGCGTGCGGGGTCGAGGTAGGGGCCGCCGCCCCCGGGGCGGGGACGCAGCGACCGGGGTGGGGCGGACACGGAGGACGACGCTGCGTGCATGGGCGAAACAGATCCCTTCGTGTGCCGGAGAGTTCAGCGCGCAGCCCGGCCCGGCCGCCCTGGTCGCACCCTGGGGAATGTCCTGCGGCGACCGGGTCGGGATGGCGCGTTCCTACCCGACACCCGATGACCCCTGGCACACCATCTGGCGTGCCCTGGCGAACCCTGGCGAATAGTCCCGCAGCATCTGGCACAGGGCTACTGTCAAGTCAGCCGAGAACCCTGGGGGCTTGACGTGAGCGGACAACCCAACACCCGCCTCGCGGACCTGTTCGGCCTGGCCGGCTGGTCCAAGGGCGAACTCGCGCGGCTGGTCAACCGGCAGGCGGCGGCCATGGGTCACCCCCAGCTGGCGACCGACACCTCGCGGGTGCGGCGCTGGATCGACATGGGAGAGATCCCGCGCGATCCCGTACCGCGGGTGCTGGCGGCACTGTTCACCGAGCGTCTCGGCCGTGTCGTGACCATCGAGGACCTCGGTCTGGTCCGGCACGGGCGTACGGGGAAACGGCCGGGCGGCGGGAGTGCGGAACATCCCGACGGAGTGCCGTGGGCGCCCGAGCGGACCGCCGCGGTCCTCACCGAATTCACGGGAATGGACCTCATGCTCAACCGACGCGGCTTGGTGGGCGCGGGCGCCGCGCTCGCCGCAGGATCCGCACTCAGCAGTGCCATGCACGACTGGCTGACCACCGATCCGGCCCTCGCTGCCGACGCTCCCCGGCTCGACGACCCCCTGCACGCCGACCCCGCTGGGTACGACCGCTACGAGGCGGCCCCCATCGGGTCCCAGGAGATCGAGGAACTGGAGCGCTCGGTCGAGGTGTTCCGGGCCTGGGACGCGGCCCGCGGTGGCGGGCTGCAGCGCAAGGCTGTCGTGGGACAGCTCAACGAGGTGGGCGGCATGCTCGCCTACCGTCACCCCGACCATCTGCAGCGGCGCCTGTGGGGCGTCGCCGCCAACCTCGCCGTCCTCGCGGGCTGGATGTCGCACGACGTCGGCCTGGAGCCCACGGCGCAGAAGTACTTCGTGATCGCCGCGCACGCGGCCAGAGAAGCCGGTGACCGGCCCCGCGCGGGCGAGGCGCTCTCCCGGGCGGCCCGCCAGATGGTGCACCTGGGCCGGCCCGACGACGCGCTCGACCTGATGAAGCTCGCCCGGTCCGGTTCCGGCGACGAGGTGCTGCCGCGCACCAGGGCCATGCTCTTCACCATCGAGGCCTGGGCGCAGGCGTCGATGGGCAAGGGTCAGGCCATGCGGCGCACCCTCGGTGAGGCGGAGGAGCTGTTCGTCTCCGACAAGGGGGACGTGCCGCCGCCCAGCTGGATGCAGATGTTCGACGAGGCGGACCTGCACGGCATGCAGGCCCTCGCCTACCGCACCCTCGCCGAGCACGAGCCGGCCGCGGCCGGTGTCGCGCAGCTCCACGCCAAACAGGCGCTGGAGCTGCGGGGGTCGGGCCGGGACCGCTCGAGGATCTTCGACCACATCTCGCTGGCCTCGGCCTGCTTCATCGCCGACGATCCCGAACAGGCGAACACCTACGCACGGCTGGCCCTGACGTCGATGGGGATGAACTCCTCCCACCGCACCTGGGACCGGCTGCGCGAGATGTACCGGCTGACCGGGCAGTACTCCAGCTTCCCCAAGATCCAGGAACTGCGGGAGGAGATCGAACTCGCGCTCCCCAAGGGCCAGTGGAAGACCCTGGGCGGCAACGGCGGCGCGCGGACCTGAGGACGGTGGTCAGGCCACGACCCGCGCGACGAGCACACAGGCGTCGTCCTCGCGCCCGGCCCCACCGAACTCCTCGATGACCGTCCGCATGCACTCCTGGGCGGTGCGGGTCCCGTCGAGACGGGAAGCGAGACCGAGCGGCCTCCGGTCGGATCCGGTGCCGCCGTGCCGGGGAACCAGTCCGTCGGTGTGCAGGAGCAGCAGGTCGCCGTGGAGGAGGGGCACCTCCTCCTGTCCGTAGGCGGTGCCCGGGGTGGCGCCGAGGAGGACGCCCTCCGGCGCCGCCAGCCGGCGCCCCGTCCCGTCGCGGAACAGCAGCGGGGCGGGGTGCCCGGCCCGGGCCCAGGTGAGGGTGCGGGTCCCGGGCCGGTAGCGGCAGCACACGGCGCTGCCGAGGGCGGGCTGGACGGTGGTGTCGAACAGCTGGTTGAGCCGGCCCATCATGTCGCCGGGTCCGGCCCCGGTCACGGCCATCCCGCGCAGGGCGCCGATCAGCATCGCCATGGCGGAGGCGACCAGGACGCCGTGCCCGGTGAGATCGCCGACGGTCAGCAGGGTGTCGCCGTCCGGCAGTTCCAGGGCGTCGTACCAGGCGCCGCCGATCAGCCCGCCGGCCGCGGGGGGCAGGTGGCGGGCGGCCAGGTCCAGCGCCTGGGGGCCCTGTCGCGGGAACCGCAGGGAGCCCTGCCACGGTGGCAGCACGGCCTCCTGCAGTTCGACCGCGAGCCGGTGCTCGGTCCGTGCGGCCTGCCGCTGGAGGTGCAGCGAGTCACGGGTCTCGCTCACCGTCCGCTGGCTGCGCCGCAGTTCACTGACGTCCCGCAGCACGGCCCACATGGAGGTGGTGCTGCCGTACGCGTCGAGCACGGGCTCGCCCATCATGTGCACGGTGCGCTCACTCCCGTCGGGGCGCACGATGCGGAACTCCCCGTCGATGCGCTGGGCGTCGACCAGGCAGTCCGTGACCATCCTGGTCAGCCGGGAACGGTCCTCGTCCCGTACCAGCGACGGCAGTTCGTCCAGGGTGAGCGGGGGAGCGGCCGGGTCGCGGCCGAGGATGTGGTACAGCTCGCCGGACCAGTCGGCCCGGTCCGTCAGCAGGTTCCACTCGGCGCTGCCGACGCGGCTGAGCAGGGAGCCGCCGGGGGGCGCGGCCGGCGGGGTCCGCCCGGCCGCGCACCCGGTGTCGTCCGCCGGGCCCGGGAGGGGTCCGTCCCGCAGCTGGCCGAGGTGCTCGTCCAGGTCGTCGAGCTGGTGCAGGGCCAGGTCGTACAGCGCGCGCTGCCAGCGCTCCGCGGGCTCCGCCCCGTCACCGCGGGTGTCCCTGCGCACCGCGTCCACCTCGCCCCGCAGCCGCCTGGTCCGCGTGATGAGGGCGTCCACCGTGCCGCGCTCGGGCGGCTGGGCGGGCGGCCGGTCCGCGAAGAGGTGGGGCGGCATGACGTACTCCGATGCGGGGCGGTACGACCGATACGACTAAGGCCGGTAATGGACCGGTTACGACTGTTGCACAGCCCGCGACGCCCTGTAAGGGATTCGGCAACACCCGATCCGGTGGTGCTTCCGGCATATGCCGCAGGCCTTTTGAAGCGCCTGTTCGATCTCCTGGCCCCGCGGGCGCGCTCCTCGGTCCCCCTCCTCGCGCTCACTCATCGGGTCCGCACGAACTCCCGTCGCCCGGCAGCGGCCCGTACAACAGGAAGTCGTTCACCGTCCGGTGCACGCACCCGGAGGACAGGTAACCGGTGTGTCCGTCGCCCCGGTTGTCGAGCACCACGGCCGGGTCGCCGAGCCGCTCCGCGGTCTCCACCGTCCACCGGTACGGCGTCGCCGGGTCGCCGCGCGTGCCGACCAGGAGCAGCTTCGCGGTGTCGAGGTCCCGCACCTCCTCGCGGATGAAGTCGGTGCCCCGGGGCCGGCCGTGGCACATCAGCACCTGGGTGAGCCGGTACGGCCCGAAGACCGGGGACGCCTCCTCGTACGTGGCGCGCAGCCGGGCGATCTCCTCGGTGATCCGCCCGGCGGACGGGCGGTCGGGGTCGTCCGCGCAGTTGACCGCCATCAGCGCGGCGGGCAGGTTGTCGGGCGGGACGTCCTCCTCGGCCACGAGGCCCCCGTCCCGGCCGGGACCCGGCGGGCGGGGCAGCGGTGCCGCGGCGCCGCCGCCCGCGAGCCGCAGCACGTCCCGGGTGTCGCCGTCCAGCAGCAGGGAGCTGAGGGCCTGGGTGAGCGCGGGCCAGGACTCCTCGCTGTACAGCGCCTGGCCGATGGCGTTCACCAGGTCCTGGCCGGTGAGGTCCGGCCCGAACCCGGTCGGTACGGGGTGCTCGTCCAGCTCGCGGACCAGGGCGACGACCCGTTCCCCGGCCGTCCGGGTGTCCTGGCCGAACGGGCAGGTCAGGTGCTCGGTGCAGGCTTTGAGGTAGTGCTCCAGCGCGGTCTGCTGGCCCTGCGCGGCCGCCAGGCCCTGCTCGGCCAGGGGCTCGGTGAGCGTGTCCACGCCGTCCAGGGCCATGCGTCCGACCCGGTCCGGGAACTGTGCCGCGTACACCGCGCCGAGCCGCGTCCCGTAGGAGAAACCGAGGTAGTTGAGCCGGTCGTCGCCGAGGGCCGCGCGCATCACGTCCAGGTCGCGGGAGACGTCCACCGTGCCCATGTGGGACAGGACGGGACCGGAGTGCTCGCGGCAGGCGGCCGCGGCCTCGCGCAGCTGCTCCAGCGCGGCCCGGGGGCGCCGGGCGTCGTCGCTGTCGTCCGTGGCCGCGAGGAACTGGCCGGTGCCCTCGCCGCAGCTGACGGGGGAGGACCGGCCGACGCCGCGTGGATCGAAGGTCACCACGTCGTAGCCGTCCGTCAGCCCCATGAAGTCCTTGCCGCCGTAGGCGAGCGCCGGTATCCCCGCGCCGCCCGGACCGCCGAAGTTCAGCAGCACGGAACCGCGCTTCTCGTTCCCGGTCGCCGCGTAGCGCGCCATCGCCACGTCGAGCGTGCCGGCGTCGGGCCGGTCGTAGTCCAGCGGCACGGTCACCTTGCCGCACCGCAGGTCCTCGGGCACCTGCGTCCCCGCGCACCGGGACCAGGTGATCCGCTGGTCGTAGAAGCGGGACAGGGCGGACCTGTCCGGTGGGTCGTCGTCCGCCGGGACCGCCGACGGCAGGCCGGCCCCGATCAGGGCCAGTGCCACGGTCGTGGCCCCGGTGGCGCAGCGTCTGTACATGGACCGCATGCCTGCCTCCGAGGACGGCCCGGCCGCGGCCGGGAAGACCCCCCGCGAGCCCCTGCGTTCACGATAAGCGGGTGCTCCCGGCAGCGCCTCCGGGCGGGCGGGACCGTGGCGGGTGCCGTATGCTCCGCGCGGCGTCGGCCCGTCCGCCCGCTCCGGGACGAGCCGTCAGGCCGGGTCCCCGCCCGGCGGCCCCGTCGTCCCCCGGACCTCGAGCGCCGGCGCGGCGAGTATGACCTCGGCGGCGCGGGCCGGGTCGGCGATCCGGTCCAGGAGGCACTGGGCGGCGCGGCGGCCGACGTCGTGCCCGGCGTTGTCCACGGTGGTGAGCCACAGGTGCCGCAGCCGGGACAGGTAGGTGTTGTCGTACCCGACGAGGGACACGTCGCGCGGCACCCGCAGGCCGAGCTCCTCGGTGGCCGAGAGCGCGCCGACGCACGCCATGTCGTTGAACGCGAAGACGGCGGTGGGGCGTTCGGGGGCGCTGAGCAGGCGGACCGTCGCCCGGTAGCCGCCCTCCTCGGTCAGGTCCCCCTGCTCCACGACCGCCGTGCGCGCCAGGCCGTGCTCGCGCATCACGGTCTCGAAGGCGTGGCGGCGCAGTCCGCCGACGACCCCCCGTCCGGCGATGTGGGCGATGCGCCGGTGGCCGAGCGCGAGCAGGTGCTCGGTGGCGAGGCGGGCGCCGAGCGCGTCGTCGTTCGCGACGACGTCCACGTGCGGCAGCACGGGTTCGCGGGCGCCCGCGACGACCGTGGGGATGCGTGTCGCCGCCGCCTCGAGCGCCGGAGAGGGCGGCAGGGTGCCCACCGTGACCAGTCCGTCGACCGCGAGGTCGGTGAAGGTGCGGGTGAGGTCCTCGCCGAGGCGGCGGCTCAGTCGGCCGTCGGCGAGCAGTACGTGCAGACCGCTGTCGCGCAGCCGGGAGTTCAGGCCGTCGAGCAGTTCCACGAACCAGGGGTTGCGCAGGTCGCTCAGGAGCACGCCCACGGTCCTGGTGCGCCGCTCGCTCAGGCTGCGGGCCGAGGCGTTGGGCCGGTAGCCGAGCTCCTCGACGGCGGCCAGCACGGCATGCCGCTTCTCGGGGCGCACCCGGTCGGAGCCGCGCAGTACCAGCGAGACCAGGGACTTCGACACCCCGGCGCGGTCGGCGACGTCGCGGATGGTCGGTGGCCTCATGGGGTGGACCGTTCCACAGCCGCTCACCGCCTGTCAAAGAGTTGACACGTGCTGTTCGCGGGCCCCAGGGTGGGCTGGACAAATGATGGACCGGTCCAAAGACCAGGCACACTAGGCAGTGAGGCAGTCATGGTGAAGACGCTCGGCGTCGCCGTCGTGGGGTTCGGCTGGATGGGGCGGGTGCACACCCAGGCGTACGCGCGCGTCCCGCACCACTTCCCGGACCTGGCGGTCCGTCCCGAACTGGTGACGGTGGCCGAGGAGGTGCCGGGCCGGGCCGAGGAGGCCGCCGCGCGGTACGGGTTCGCCTCGACGGCCCGCGACTGGCGCGAGGTCGCCGCCGATCCCCGCGTCCGGGCCGTCAGCATCACCGCCCCGAACTTCCTGCACCGCGAGATCGGCGTGGCGATGGCCGAGGCGGGCAAGCACATCTGGATCGAGAAGCCGGTCGGCCTGACCGCGGACGACACCCGCGCGGTCGCCGACGCCGTCACCAAGGCCGGTGTGCAGGGCACCGTCGGTTTCAACTACCGCAACGCGCCCGCCGTCGCCGCCGCCCGCGAGCTGATCGCCGCCGGTGAGATCGGCACCGTCACGCACGTCCGCATCCGCCTCTTCAGCGACTACGCCGCCCACCCGGAAGGCGCCCTGACCTGGCGCTACGAGCGTGAGCGCGGCGGCAGCGGGGTGCTCGGGGACCTCGCCTCGCACGGCGTCGACCTGGCCCGCTTCCTGCTCGGCGACATCACGTCCCTGACCGCCGACACCGCCGTCTTCGTACCCGAGCGGGCCCGCCCCACCGGCGCCACGTCCGGCCACTCCCGCGCGAGCGGCGGCGAGCTGGGTCCGGTCGAGAACGAGGACTACGTCAACTGCCTGCTGCGCTTCGCCTCCGGCGCCCGGGGGGTCCTGGAGGCCTGCCGGGTCTCGGTCGGCGAGCAGAACAACTACGGCTTCGAGGTGCACGGCACCAAGGGCGCGGTCTCCTGGGACTTCCGCCGCATGGGCGAGCTGGCCGTCAGCCGGGGCACGGCCTACCAGGACCAGTCCGTCAGCACGGTGTACGTCGGCCCGGGCCACGGCGAGTACGCCGCCTTCCAGCCGGGCTCGGCCAACAGCATGGGCTACGACGACCTCAAGGTCATCGAGGCCCACCACTTCCTGCGCTCGATCGCCGAGGGCACCGCGTACGGGCCCACCCTGGAGGACGCCGTGCACATGGCCGGCGCGCTGGACGCCATGAGCCGGTCGGCCGAGCGGGGCGGCTGGGTCGAGCTGGGCTGAGCGGCCCGCGTACGCCGGAGCGTACGGCGCCCGTCAGCTCCGTACGAGGAGCTGGAACTCGAACGAGTAGCGCGAGGCCCGGTACACGTGGCTGCCGTACTCGACCGCGCGGCCGGTGTCGTCGTACGCCGTGCGCCGCATCGTCAGCAGGGCGGCGCCCGCCGGCTCGTCCAGCCGCGCGGCCTCCTCGGCGGCGGCGCTCCGGGCGCCGACGGTCTGCCGTGCGCTGTGCAGCGTGATGCCGGCGCCGCGCAGCAGCCGGTACAGCCCGGTCGCCTCCAGCTTCCCGGCGTCGAGCTCGAGGACGTCTTCGGGGACGTGGTTGGTCAGGTACGCCACGGGCTCGCCGTGGGCGAGGCGCAGCCGCTCCACGTGGTGGACCGGGGTGCCCTCGGCGATGCCCAGGGCGGCCGCCGCCTCGGCCGGCGCCGGCCGCCTCCCGACCGCAAGCACCCGGGTCGCCGGACTCTGTCCCGCCGCCTGGAGGTCGTCGTACAGGCTCGTCAGCTCCATCGGCCGCTTGACCTGGCTGTGGACCACCTGCGTCCCGACGCCCCGGCGGCGCACGAGGAGGCCCTTGTCGACGAGGGACTGGATGGCCTGACGGACGGTCGGCCGGGACAGCCCGAGCCGCCCGGCCAGCTCGATCTCGTTGCCGAGCAGACTGCCGGGGCCCAGCGCGCCCTGCTCGATCGCCGCCTCCAGCTGCCGGGCGAGCTGGTAGTACAGCGGCACCGGGCTGGTGCGGTCGAGGGTGAAGTCGAGCCGGGCGGAAGCGGTACTGGTCACGTGTCGAGCCTAACCGTCCGTGAGGATGACAGGAGCCCTTGTCATCCTGTTGTCATGACATGAGCTCCGGTCCTCGGTCCTGGCCCCCGGCTCAGGAGTTGTGCGGGAAGCCGAGGTTGATGCCGCCGTCGGCCGGGTCGGGCCAGCGGGTCGTGATCACCTTGCCCCGGGTGTAGAAGGCGACGCCGTCGTTGCCGTAGACGTGCAGGTCGCCGAAGAGCGAGTCCTTCCAGCCGCCGAACGAGTGGTACCCGACCGGCACCGGGATCGGCACGTTGACGCCGACCATGCCCGCCTCCACCTCCAGCTGGAAACGGCGGGCGGCACCGCCGTCCCGGGTGAAGATCGCGGTGCCGTTGCCCCAGCGGGAGCTGTTGACCAGCTCGATCGCCTCGTCGTACGTCTCCGCGCGCACCACGCACAGCACCGGGCCGAAGATCTCGTCGCGGTACGCGTCCGCCGTCACCGGGACCTTGTCGAGCAGCGAGACGCCGAGGAAGAAGCCGTCCTCGTGGCCCGGCACCGAGTGGTCCGTGCCGTCCACGACGACCTCGGCGCCCTGCTCCGCCGCGCCCGCCACGTACGCGGCCACCTTGTCGCGGTGCTCGCGGGTGATGAGCGGGCCCATCTCGGAGGCGGGGTCGCTGCCGGGGCCGATGCGCAGGTCCTTCGCGCGCTCGGCGATCTTCGCGACCAGCGCGTCGCCCGTGTCGCCGACGGCGACCACCACCGACACCGCCATGCAGCGCTCGCCCGCCGAGCCGTACGCGGCGTTGATCGCCTGGTCGGCGGCGTAGTCGAGGTCGGCGTCCGGCAGCACCAGCATGTGGTTCTTGGCGCCGCCGAGGGCCTGCACGCGCTTGCCGTGCTCGACGGCGCCCCGCTGGATGTACCGCGCGATGGGCGTCGAACCGACGAAGGAGACCGCGGCGACGTCCGGGTGCTCCAGGAGGCGGTCCACGGCCGGCTTGTCGCCCTGGACGATGTTGAACACGCCCTCCGGGAGCCCCGCCTCGGCCAGCAGCTCCGCCAGCCGGAAGGACGCCGAAGGGTCCTTCTCACTGGGCTTGAGCACGAAGGTGTTCCCGCAGGCGATGGCGAGCGGGAACATCCACATCGGCACCATGGCGGGAAAGTTGAACGGCGTGATGCCGGCGACCACACCGAGCGGCTGGCGGATCGAGGCCACGTCGACCCGGCTGGAGACCTGCGTCGACAGCTCGCCCTTCAGCTGCGAGCTGATCCCGCAGGCGAGTTCCACGACCTCCAGACCGCGGGCGACCTCGCCGAGCGCGTCCGAGTGGACCTTGCCGTGCTCGGCGGTGATCAGTGCGGCGATCTCGTCGCGGTGCGCGTCGAGCAGTCCACGGAACCGGAAGAGGATCTCCGTGCGCCGGGCGAGCGAGCTGCCGCCCCAGCTCGCGAAGGCGGCCTTCGCGGCGGCGACGGCCGCGTCCACCTCGTCGGCGGTGGCGAACGCGACCTGCTTCTCCTGGGCGCCCGTGGCCGGGTCGTAGACCGGGCCGAAGCGTCCGGAGGTGCCCTCGACGGGCTTGCCGCCGATCCAGTGGTCGATGGTCCTCATGCTGCGGGGCCTTTCGTGAGCGTCGTCGTGGTGGGGTCGCGGCCGGGTGTTCACAGGTGGTGGCGGCGGGCGGCGGCGTGGCGGTCGTACCGCTCGCGGGCCGCCACGGCCGCCTCGCGGGTGGCGACCTCGGCGACCGGCACGTCCCACCAGGCCTCGGCCGGGGGAGCGGAGGGCGTCGGGTCGGTCTCGACGTACACGCAGGTCGGCCGCTCGGAGGCGCGGGCCCGGGCGAGCGCCTCGCGCAGCTCACCGACGATCTTGACCCGCAGCACGTCCATGCCGAGGCTGGCCGCGTTGGCGGCGAGGTCCACCGGCAGCGGGGCGCCGGTGAAGGAGCCGTCGGCGGCGCGGTAGCGGTAGGCGGTGCCGAAGCGCTCGCCGCCGGTCTCCTCGGAGAGGCCGCCGATGGAGGCGTACCCGTGGTTCTGGATCAGCACCAGGTTGACCGGCAGCCGTTCCTGGACGGCGGTGACGATCTCCGTCGGCATCATCAGGTAGGTGCCGTCGCCGACCAGTGACCAGACCACGGCGTCGGGCGCGGCCTGCTGGACGCCGATGCCGGCCGGGATCTCGTAGCCCATGCAGGAGTAGCCGTACTCCAGGTGGTACTGGCGAGGTGAGCGCGCCCGCCACAGTTTGTGCAGGTCGCCGGGGAGCGAGCCGGCCGCGTTGATCACCACGTCCGCGTCGCCGACGACCGCGTCCAGCGCGCCCAGGACCTGCGTCTGCGTGGGTACGGCGCTGTCGTCGTCCGCCCGGTACGCATCGGCCACGACCTGCTCCCAGCGCTCCTTGCCCGCGCGGTACTCCGCCTCGTACGCCGCGTCGACCCGGTGGCCGTCCAGCTCGCGCGCGAGTGCTTCGAGCCCCGTACGGGCGTCGGCGACCAGGGGGTGGGCGGCCAGCTTGTGGGCGTCGAAGGCGGCGACGTTGAGGTTGACGAAGCGGACGTCGGGGCGCGCGAAGAGCGTGGTGGAGGCGGTGGTGAAGTCGCTGTAGCGGGTGCCGACGCCGATGACCAGGTCGGCGGTGCGGGCCAGGTCGTCGCAGACGGCGGTGCCGGTGTGGCCGATGCCGCCCAGGTCGGCCGGGTGGTCGTGGCGCAGCGAGCCCTTGCCCGCCTGGGTGGAGGCGACGGGGATGCCGGTGGCGTCGACGAGTGCCCTGAGGGCTTCCTCCGCCTCGCTGTGGTGGACGCCGCCGCCCGCGACGATCAGCGGGCGTTCGGCGGCGCGGATCGCCCGTACGGCCTCGGCCAGCTCCAGCGGGTCGGGCGCGGGACGGCGCACGTGCCAGACGCGCTCGGCGAAGAACTCCTCCGGCCAGTCGAACGCCTCGGTCTGGACGTCCTGCGGCAGGGCGAGGGTGACCGCGCCGGTCTCGACCGGGTCGGCCAGCACCCGCACGGCGTTCAGCGCGGACGGGACCAGCATCTCCGGGCGGGTGATCCGGTCGAAGTACCGGGAGACCGGGCGCAGGGTGTCGTTGACGGACACGTCCGCCTCCGACGGGTGCTCCAACTGCTGGAGCAGCGGGGCCGCGGCGCGGGTGGCGAAGTAGTCGCCGGGCAGGAGCAGCACCGGCAGCCGGTTGACCGTCGCGAGGGCGGCGCCCGTGACGAGGTTGGTGGCGCCCGGACCGATGGACGTCGTCACCGCCTGCGCGGAGAGCCGGTTCAGCTGGCGGGCGTATCCGACGGCGGCGTGCACCATGGCCTGCTCGTTGCGGCCCTGGTGGAAGGGCATGGTGTCCTCGCCGGCCTGGAGCAGGGCCTGGCCGAGGCCGGCGACGTTGCCGTGGCCGAAGATGCCCCAGGTGCCGGCGATCAGCCGGTGCCGTACCGCGTCGCGCTCGGTGTACTGGGCGGACAGGAACTGCACCAGCGCCTGGGCGACGGTCAGCCGGCGCACGGGCGGAGTCGGGTGGCTCATCGGTTCCTCACTGCTCGGGGGCGGTGTAGAGCGGCAGCCGGGGGTCGACCGGCTGCTCGGGCCAGGTGGAGCGGATCCAGGCGTGGTCCGGGTGGTCGCAGATCAGCCAGGCGCGGTCGGGGTCGGGGCCCGCCATCACGTTGAGGTAGTACATGTCATGGCCGGGGACGGCCATGGAGGGCCCGTGCCAGCCGTCCGGGATGAGGACGACGTCCCCGCTCCCGACCTCGGCCAGCACGTCGGTGCCGCCGCCGTGGCCGGAGGGGGAGACCCGCTGGTAGCCGAGGCCGGGCGTGCCCTCGTGGTCCGCGAACTCGAAGTAGTAGATCTCCTCCAGTTCCGACTCCTCGCCGGGCCGGTGCTCGTCGTGCTTGTGCGGCGGGAAGGAGGACCAGTTGCCGCCGGGGGTGATCACCTCGACCGCGATGAGCTTGTCGCACTCGAAGACGCTGGCCGCACCGAAGTTGTTGACCTGCCGGGAGCAGTTGCCCGTGCCGCGCAGCTCGACCGGCACGGCGGAGGCGGGCCCGTACCGGGCGGGCAGCCGGCGCTCGCAGCGGGCGCCGGTGAGGGCGAACCGGCCGCCGCCCTGGGAGGCGACGAAGACCTCCGCGTCCCGGGGCACGTACGCGAAGTCGCTCACCCCGCTGAACACGCTCTCGCGCCCGGCCAGCCGGAACATCTCGTCGCCGACGGTGACCGTGCACGAGCCCGCCAGGGGCAGCACGATCCACTCGCTGTCACCGGTCGCGAAGGTGTGCCGCCCGCCCGCGGGCAGCTCCAGTATCCGCAGGCCGGAGTAACCCCAGCCGGCGGACTCGGGGGTGACGTGCACGGCGTAGGCGTCGGTGCCGGCCTGGCCGGCCGGGAGGTGGGGGGTGGTGGCCATGTGTGGGTGCTTCCTCGGCTCGATGCGGGGCGGATGCGGGGCGGATGCGGGGCGGGTCGGGAGTACGGCGGGAGGGACGGCCGCCGGGGTCAGAGCAGCCCGACCGCCGTGTCGACGGCGGTCTCCACGGTGCCCTCGGCGGGGTAGAGCAGGGAGCGGCCGACGACCATGCCCTGGACGGTGGGCAGTCTCAGCGCCTTGCGCCACTTCTCGTACGCGCCCTCCTGGTCCCCGCCGACCTCGCCGCCCAGCAGCACGGCGGGCAGCGTGGACGCCTCCAGCGCCTCACCCATGTCGTCGGGGTCCTCGGTGACGGGCAGCTTCAGCCAGCTGTAGGCGGAGGTGCCGCCGAGGCCGGAGGCGATGGCTATGGAGCGGGTGACGGCCTCGCGGCTCAGGTCGTTGCGGACCCGTCCCTCCACCCGGCGGGAGATGAAGGGCTCCAGGAACAGCGGCAGCCGGCGCGCCGCCATGTCGTCGACGGCCCGGGCGGCGGCCTCCAGCGTGCGCAGGGAGCCCGGGTCGTCGTAGTCGACGCGCAGCAGCAGCTTGCCCGCGTCGAAGCGGAGCCGCTCGAGGTCCTCGGCGCGGTGGCCGGTGAAGCGGTCGTCCATCTCGAAGGACGCCCCCGCCAGGCCCCCGCGGTTCATGGAGCCCATGACGACCTTGCCGTCCAGGACGCCCAGGAGCAGCAGGTCCTCCAGGATGTCGGCGGTGGCGAGCACCCCGTCCACACCGGGCCGTGACAGCGCGGTGCACAGCCGCTCCAGCAGGTCGGCCCGGTTGGCCATGGCCAGCTTGCGGTCGCCGACACCGAGGGCGCCGCGCGCGGGGTGGTCGGCGGCCACGATCATCAGCCGGCCGCTGTCGCCGAGCAGCGGGCGGCGCACGCGCCGGGCGGCGGCCTCGGCGACGGCCTCGGGGTGCCGGGCACGCACCGAGACGAGTTCCGGGATGCTGATGCTCAAGACGGGCTCCGTTCAGGGGTGGCGGTGGCCGGCCGCGCGGCAGGTCTCCGGCCTCGGACCGGGGTGGCGGACCGGGTGGGGGGCGGTCCCCCGTCCGGCCCCGGCCGGGGTACGGGGTCGCTCGCCCCGGACACCGGGCCGGGGGGCGCCCCCGGTCCCGGTCGGCCGACCGGGTGGGAGACCGCGCTCGTCCCCGGTCCGGCGGGGAGGTCGACCGGTCGGGAGGGCATCTCGTGCTCCTGGCTGGCTCGGGTGGGTCGGACTGGGCTGGGTCGGGCCGGGTCGGGCTCGTCGGTCGGGCGCTGTTCCGGGATCGGTCGGGGAGCGGTCGGGGAGCGGGTGGAGCGAGTACCTCGGGTTCGCTCTTTCAGCCGGTGGGCCGGGGGAGCGGTCGGCGCCCCCCGCCCGGTGCGGTCCCCGAGCGAGGCCCCGGACCACGGGACCAGCCGGTGGCCGGGCCGGACGAGGCACGACACCCGCGCCCTCCACCGGCCGGCCGGGCGGCCCGGCACCTGGACGGCCGGACGGGTGAGGTCCGGCTCCGGCACGGGCCCGGCTCCGGCGGCCGGCGGTCCCGGCCGGTCAGCCGCGTGTCAGCAGCTCCTCGACCTCCGGCCCGGTGGGCATCGCGGAGGAGCAGGCGAGCCGGGAGGCGACGAGGGCGCCGGCGGCGTTGGCGAACCGCATGGTCTCCTCCAGTCCCCACCCGCCGAGCAGACCGTGGCAGAGGGAGCCGCCGAAGGCGTCCCCGGCGCCGAGACCGTTGACGACTTCCACGGGCACCGGCGGGACCTCGGCGGTGGTGCCGTCGCGGTGGACGGCCAGCACCCCCTTCGGGCCCTGCTTGACGACGGCGAGCTCGACGCCCGCGTCCAGCAGCGCCTGCGCGCACGCCCGCGGCTCCCGCACCCCGGTCGCGATCTCGCACTCGTCGAGGTTGCCGACGGCCACGGTCGCGTGCCGCAGCGCCTCGGCGTAGTACGGGCGGGCGCTCTCGGGGGCCTGCCAGAACATCGGCCGCCAGTCCAGGTCGAAGACCGTGGTACCGGCCCGGGCGCGGGCCTCGAGCGCGGCGAGCGTGGCCGAGCGGCTGGGTTCCTCGCTCAGGCCGGTGCCGGTGATCCAGAAGATCCGGGCCGTACGGACGGCGTCGAGATCGAGCTCATCGGTGTGGATTTCCAGGTCCGGGGCCTTGGGGCGCCGGTAGAAATACAGCGGGAAGTCGTCGGGCGGGAAGATCTCGCAAAAGGTGATCGGCGTAGAGTAGGCGTCGACAGGGGTGACAAAACGGTCGTCGACTCCGAATTCCCTCAGGGCCTGGTGCAGGTACGTACCGAAGGGGTCGTTGCCTGTGCGCGTGATCACAGCGGTAGCGTGGCCCAGACGTGCGGCGGCCACGGCCACGTTGGCCGCCGACCCCCCAAGGAACTTCCCGAAGGACTCGACTTGCGGCAGCGGCACACCGGTCTGCAACGGATAGAGATCGACACCGATCCGTCCCATGGTGATGAGATCGTACGGTCCGGCGGACTCGGGCATGCGCGTCACTCCTCGGTTCCCTCCTCGGTCGGGGCGGCGGACCGGCGGCGGCCCGGGGTGCGGGGGGATGCGGGCACCCCGGCCCGGATGTATCCCAGGTGTAGGACCATCACCCTGCCCGTGTCAAGGGTTTGTACTTACATTCGGACCTAACCGTTGAATTAATGACCTGACAAAAATTGACATATTGAAATGATGTCTTGACAAAGGATTGACAGCTGGATGGCGAAGGCATTTGGATCCCGTCCCAGCGAAACCGCCGTGACACGGCACAATGACCCGGGCCCACTCCCGGGTCCGCGCGGGCTCGCCGCCCGTCGCCGCCCGATTCTCTCCCCCTGGTCGCACAGTGAGGTGCTGGAAAAGATGGACCGCACGTTTCGCCCCCGCTCCCGCAGAGTCGCCCCGCCCGTCGCGCTCGCCGCGGCGAGCGCGCTGCTCATAGCCGGCTGCTCCAGCAGCTCGGGCGGCAAGAAGGCCGAGGAGGGCGGCGACGGCGCCGCCGCGGGCAAGGCGAACACCCCGCAGATGACGGTTGCCCTGGTCACCCACCAGGCCCCCGGCGACACCTTCTGGGACATCGTCCGCAAGGGCGCCCAGGCCGCCGCCGACAAGGACAACGTCAAGCTCGTCTACTCGGCCGACCCCAACGCGGGCAACCAGGCCAACCTGATCCAGAACGCGATCGACCAGAAGGTGGACGGCATCGCGGTCACCCTGGCCAAGCCGGACGCGATGAAGGACGTCATCGCCAAGGCGGAGAAGGCGGGGATCCCCGTGGTCGGCCTGAACTCCGGCACGGACGAGTGGGAGGAGCTGAACCTGCTCTCCTTCTTCGGCCAGGACGAGTCCGTCGCGGGCGAGGCGCTCGGCAAGAGGCTGAACGAGACGGGCGCGAAGCACGCCGTCTGTGTGATCCACGAGCAGGGCAACATCGGCCTGGAGTCCCGCTGCGCCGGCGTCGCGAAGACCTTCGAGGGCAAGGCGGAGACGCTGAACGTCAACGGCACCGACATGCCGTCGGTGAAGTCGACCATCACCGCCAAGCTGCGGCAGGACGACTCCATCGACGAGGTCGTCACGCTCGGCGCGCCCTTCGCGATGACCGCGGTGCAGTCGGTGGCCGACGCCGACAGCGAGGCGAAGATTGCCACGTTCGACATGAACAAGGAACTGACCGACGCGATCAAGAAGGGCGACATCGAGTTCGCCGTCGACCAGCAGCCCTACCTGCAGGGTTACCTGGCGATCGACTCGCTGTGGCTCTACAGGAACAACGGCAACTACAGCGGCGGCGGCGAGCAGCCGGTCCTGACCGGCCCGGCCTTCGTCGACGAGTCCAACGTCGACGCCGTCGCCGAGTTCGCCTCGAAGGGCACCCGGTGATGACCATGACCCGAGCAGCGGCACCGGCGACGGGCGAACCGTCGCCGGCCTCGCCGGCCGGCCGGAAGGACGGCCGCACCGCCGAGCGTTCGACGGTGCGCCGGCTGATGGCCCGCCCCGAGGTCGGCGCCCTGATCGCCGCCATCGGCGTGTACGTCTTCTTCTTCGCGGTGGCGCCCCCGTTCCGCGAGGCGAGCTCGCTCGCCACCGTGCTCTACCAGGCGTCCGTCATGGGCATCATGACGATTCCGGTGGCGCTGCTGATGATCGGCGGGGAGTTCGACCTGTCCGCCGGTGTCGCGGTCACCACCTCCGCGCTCACCGCCGCCATCCTCAGCTTCCAGCTGACGGTGAACGTGTGGACCGGCGTCCTGGTCGCGTTGGTCGTGTCCCTGGCGGTCGGGGCGTTCAACGGCTGGCTGCTGATGAAGACCGGACTGCCCAGCTTCCTGGTGACCCTGGGCTCCTTCCTGATCCTCCAGGGCTCCAACCTCGCCATCACGAAGATCTTCACCGGCAACGTCGCCAGTGACTCGATCAGCGACATGGACGGCTTCGACCAGGCCAAGTCGGTCTTCGCCTCGGAGATCGGCATCGGCGGGGTCAACTTTAAGATCACGGTCTTCTACTGGCTGGCCTTCGCGGCGATCGCCACCTGGCTGCTGCTGCGCACCAGGTTCGGCAACTGGATCTTCGCGGTCGGCGGCAACAAGGACAGCGCCCGCGCGGTCGGCGTCCCCGTCGGCCTCACCAAGATCGCCCTGTTCATGGGCGTCGGCCTCGGCGCCTGGTTCGTCGGCATGCACCTGCTGTTCTCGTTCAACACGGTGCAGTCCGGCGAGGGCGTCGGCAACGAGTTCCTGTACATCATCGCCGCGGTCATCGGCGGCTGCCTCCTCACCGGCGGCTACGGCTCCGCGGTCGGCCCGGTGATCGGCGCCTTCATCTTCGGCATGGTCTCCCAGGGCATCGTCTACGCCAACTGGAACCCGGACTGGTTCAAGGCGTTCCTCGGCGTGATGCTGCTGCTCGCCGCCCTCGTCAATCTGTGGGTCCGCCGCCAGGCGACCAGGAGGTGACCCGACTCATGACCAGCAAAGGCAACGGGACCGCGACCGGCGGGACGCTCGTCGAGGACGCGCCCGGGAACGGCACCCCCCTCGTCGAACTGCGCGCCGCCGGCAAGTCGTACGGCAACGTCCGCGCCCTGCACGGTGTCGACCTCGCCGTCCGGCCCGGACAGGTCACCTGTGTCCTCGGTGACAACGGCGCCGGCAAGTCCACCCTCATCAAGATCGTCTCCGGGCTGCACCAGCACACCGAGGGCGAGTTCCTCGTCGACGGTGAGGCGGTACGTTTCAGCACCCCGCGCGAGGCCCTGGACCGGGGCATCGCCACCGTGTACCAGGACCTCGCCACCGTGCCGCTGATGCCGGTGTGGCGGAACTTCTTCCTCGGCTCCGAGCTGACGAAGGGCCCCTGGCCGGTCCGCCGCCTCGACATCGACCGCATGAAGCGGACGGCGGACGAGGAGCTGCGCAACATGGGCATCGTCCTGGACGACCTGGAGCAGCCCATCGGCACGCTCTCCGGCGGCCAGCGCCAGTGCGTCGCCATCGCCCGCGCAGTGCACTTCGGCGCCCGCGTCCTCATCCTCGACGAGCCGACCGCCGCCCTGGGCGTGAAGCAGTCCGGTGTCGTGCTGAAGTACATCGCCGCCGCCCGCGACCGCGGCCTCGGCGTCATCTTCATCACCCACAACCCGCACCACGCGTACATGGTCGGCGACCACTTCAGCGTGCTGCGCCTCGGCACCCTGGAGCTGAGCGCGGCCCGCAGCGAGATCACCGTCGAGGAACTGACCAACCACATGGCCGGCGGCGCCGAGCTCACCGCGCTCAAGCACGAGCTGGCCCAGGTGCGCGGCGTCGACGTCGAGGAACTGCCCGAGGACTCCTCCGAGCGCTCCGAGCAGACTTCCTGACGGTGGCGGGCCGTCCACGCGGCACGGCCCGCCACCGTCACCGCCCCGCCGGGGCACCCGAACCACTCGAAGGGAACGACCACCCACCATGACTCAGCGCGGAACGCTCGGCGTCGCCGTCATCGGCACCGGCCGTATGGGGGCCGACCACGTACGCCGTATCGACGAGGTGATCAGCGGGGCGCGGGTGAGTGCCGTCGTGGACCTCGACGCCGAGCGGGCCAAGCGGCTGGCCGACGGCATCGAGGGCTGCACCGCCTACACGGACGCGGCCACCGCCATGGCCGCCGACGACGTCGACGCCGTCCTGATCGCCTCCCCGGGCCCCGCCCACGAGGCGGCCCTGCTGACGGCGTTCGAGCACGACCTGCCCGTCCTGTGCGAGAAGCCGCTCACGCCCGACGCGGCCTCCGCGCTGCGGGTCCTCCGGGCGGAGCAGGAACTCGGCCGGCGCCGGGTCCAGGTCGGCTTCATGCGGCGGTACGACGCCGAGTACATGAGGCTCAAGGCGCTGCTGGACGGCGGCAGCCTCGGCCGGCCGCTGATGCTGCACAACCGGCACCGCAACGCCTCCAGCCCGCCCGGCTTCACCAGCGCCAACCTCATCAACGACTCCGTCGTGCACGAGATGGACGTCACCCGCTGGCTGCTCGACCAGGAGATCACCGCAGTCACCGTGCTGCGCCCGAAGCCGTCCTCGAACGCGCCCGAGGGCCTGGCCGACCCGCAGTTCGTCATCTTCGAGACCGACGGCGGCGCGCTCGTCGACGTGGAGATGAGCGTCAACACCGGCTTCGGCTACCAGGTGAAGGCGGAGGCGGTGTGCGAACGCGGTACCGCTCGCATCGGGGAAGAGCAGTCACTGGTCACCGAGACGGCCGGCCGCTGGGGCGGCACCATCGTCCAGGACTTCACGGAACGTTTCGCCGACGCCTACGACCGTGAGGTGCAGGCCTGGGTGGACGCCACCCGGCGCGGCGAGGTCACCGGCCCGAGCGTGTGGGACGGCTACGCCGCCGCGGCCGTCTGCGAGGCCGGCGTCCGGTCCCTGACCGAGGGCGTCCGCGTGGAGGTCGAGCTGGTCGAGCGGCCCGCCCTCTACCGCTAGGCGGTGCGTGCACCGTACGCCGGAACGCCCCGGGAGCGGCTCAGCGCGGATCCACCCGCGCGGGCTCCCGGGGCGCACCCTTGTCACCGGCACGGTCACCGCTGTCGGAAGAGCCACTCCATCCGCGGCTCCACCACGTACCGGAACACCGACCGCACGGGCGGACTGCACAGCACCGTGATGCCGCCGACCGCCAGCGCCGTCACCATGACCTGCCCGAGCGGACTCCGCACCCACTCGGGGGCGTACCAGTCCCAGAAGCGGGACGACTTGATGACGAAGCCGTGCAGCAGGTAGCCGTACATCGTGCCCGTGCCCAGGGCCGTGAACCAGGTGTGCCGCCGCGGTACCCAGGCCAGGAAGCAGGCCGTCAGCAGCAGCGCCAGGGCGAACAGCGCGGGCGTGGTGAGCAGGCCCGCCCAGGCGGGCACGGACTGCCCGGTGACGCTGCCCCGGTGGTAGAACCAGCCCGCGCCGAACCACGGTGCCACCCAGTACGCGGCCACCAGCGCGGCCGCGACCACCGGCAGCGCGGCCAGCCGGACCCGCCGGGTGCGCAGCCGTTCGAAGTGCTCGCCGCGCAGCGTCAGCCCGAGCACGAAGCAGGGCAGGAACGCCAGCACCCGCTGCAGCCCCATGTCGCCGCCCGTCTCGGACGAGGTGGACGCCAGCGCGGCGATGACGAGCGCGATCGGCACCGGATGGCGCAGCGCCAGCCAGATGGGGGTGGTGATCCGCCACACGAAGAGCGCGAGCAGGAACCACATCACGTACCAGGGGTCCAGCAGGCTCAGCGGGTAGCCCCAGTCGTCCTGCGCCCAGCGGTAGAAGAGCGTGTACGCCGTCTCGAAGACGAGGTACGGCACGGCGACACTCGTGACCAGCCTGCGCACCCGGCCCGGGGACATGTCGAAGCTCCGCGAGAAGTAGCCGGAGACGAGGGCGAACGCGGGCATGTGGAAGGCGTAGACGAACAGGTAGGCGGCCGTCGCGGCCCGGCTGCCGTGCGTCAGCGGCTCCCAGGCGTGCCCGCAGGCCACCAGCACGATCGTGAGGTACTTGACGTTGTCGAAGTACGGGTCCCTGGCCGGGCGACCGGCCTTCGACGGCGCCGGGGTGCTCCGGCCGGGGGAGGGGGCGGGACCGTCGGGCGGCCGTACGGCCGCCCGGGCGTCCGGAGGAGCGGTGGGGGCGGAGCGGTCGTACTGCACCACGTCGGAGATCCTCCGGACTGGGACGGGACGGCGACTGCGTCGGACGGGGAACCCGGTTCGCCTGCCCGGCCTCCGGCGCCTCATTCCACCCTGTCACCCCGGTGGCGGAACCGGTGGTGCAGCGCGCGCACGTCCCCGGCGAGAACCGGTACCGGCCCCTCCACGACGACTCCGGGCGCGACCTCGCGCACCGGCAGCGTGCGCACCGGAGGCTCGGGCGCGCCCCACTCGGTCAGCCAGGAGGCGAGCCGCGCGGAGGACGCGACGTACACGATGCGTCCGAGGCCCGCCCACGCGTGGGCGGCCGCGCACATCGGGCAGTGCTCGCCGGAGGCGTAGACGGTGGCCGCGGCCCGTTCACGGCAGTTCGGATGCGTGCACCACGCCGGTCGGCCCCCTCACTCCACGACTCGTCCGCTCCGTGATCCTCTCCCGGGGCGGCCCGGCCGGGGAAATGGGACAGGTGCTCAGCGGACCTCGTCCCGGTGGCCGTCGGGGCCCCGGAAGCGGTCCGCCTCCGTGGCGGGCTGCGCGGCCGCCGTGCCGTGGACCGGTCCGGTGCCCGGCGGGACGACCGTGCCCTCGACGACCCGTGGGGCGGTGCCCGTGGGCGCTGCGGGCTGTCCGTGGGACGCGTGCTCCGCGGCCTGTTCCTCCCTCGCCTGCTCCGCGGCCTCCTCGCGCTTCATCGCCTTGGCCTCGGCCTTGAGGATGCGGGCCGACTTCCCCGCACTGCGGGCCAGGTCGGGCAGGCGCTTGGCGCCGATGACGAGGATGACGACGATGAGGATGACGGCGAGTTCGCTCAGTCCGAACATGAGGGTCCTGTCTTCTTCCACGGCCCGGTTTCCATGGCCCGGTCCATCCGGCATGCCTCTGCCGGGTGGGCGCGGCAGGCGTCCGGGGCGCGCTCCCGCGCGTCGCAATCTACAGCACTGTAGAAAACCGGTGGGGTGGAACCGGGAGAGGAATACGATGTGGAGCGCTCGTGCGGCGGCGGCGGCGACGTGCGGCGGTGACGGCGGAGGGAGACACGACGTGACGGACCACCGGCAGCGTCCCCGGCGACGGGGACAGGGCGAGCTGGAGGGACTGGTCCTGTCGGCCCTGCGCGCGGCCGACGGTTCCGCGAGCGCGGGATGGGTGCAGGAGCGCCTCGGCGGCGGCCTCGCCTACACCACCGTGATCACCATCCTGACCCGGCTGCTGGCCAAGGGCCTCGTCACCCGGGAACGCGTCGGCCGCGCCTTCGTCTGGACGCCCGCCTCCGACCACGCCGGGCTCGCCGCGCACCGGATGCGCAAGGTGCTGGACGGCGAGAGCGACCGGCAGGCGGTGCTGGCCAGTTTCGTCACGGCCCTCGGCCCGGACGACGAACGGCTGCTGCGGGAACTGCTGGAGCGGCCGGAGGGGGAGGGCGACTGAAACGCATGCTCACCTCGGCGGGCCGGCCGGGGGTATGAGCCCTGCTGGCCGGCCGGGCCCGCCCCCCAGCGGTCCCGGCGGTCACAAGGCCTCGGTCAGCCGCCGACGTAGGCCGCGAGGTGCTCACCGGTGAGCGTGGAGCGGGCGGCGACGAGATCGGCGGGGGTGCCCTCGAAGACGATCCGGCCGCCGTCGTGGCCGGCGCCGGGACCGAGGTCGATGATCCAGTCGGCGTGCGCCATGACCGCCTGGTGGTGCTCGATGACGATGACCGACTTCCCCGAGTCGACGAGCCGGTCCAGCAGGCCGAGCAGCTGCTCCACATCGGCGAGGTGGAGGCCGGTGGTCGGCTCGTCGAGCACGTAGACCCCGCCCTTCTCGGCCATGTGCGTGGCCAGCTTGAGCCGCTGCCGCTCGCCGCCGGAGAGCGTGGTGAGCGGCTGGCCGAGGGTGAGGTAGCCGAGCCCGACGTCGGAGAGCCGGGTGAGGATCCGGTGCGCGGCCGGCAGGCGCGCCTCACCGGCGCCGAAGAACTCCTCGGCCTCGGTCACCGGCATCGCCAGCACCTCGCCGATGTCACGGCCGCCGAGGCGGTACTCCAGCACGGAGGCGTGGAACCGCCTGCCCCCGCACTCCTCGCAGGGGGTGGCGACACCGGCCATCATCGCCAGGTCGGTGTAGATGACGCCGGCGCCGTTGCACTCGGGGCAGGCGCCCTCCGAATTGGCGCTGAACAGCGCCGGCTTGACGCCGTTGGCCTTGGCGAACGCCTTGCGGATCGGGTCCAGCAGTCCCGTGTACGTCGCGGGGTTGCTCCGCCGCGACCCCCTGATCGCGCCCTGGTCCACCGAGATCACCCCCGCGTCGGCGGGGAGCGAGCCGTGCAGCAGCGAGCTCTTGCCGGAGCCGGCGACACCGGTGACGACGGTGAGCACCCCGAGCGGGACGTCGACGTCGACGTCGCGCAGGTTGTTCGCCGACGCGCCGCGGATCTCCAGCACGCCGGTGCGCTCGCGGACCGTCTCCTTCAAGGTGGCCCGGTCGTCGAGGTGGCGGCCGGTGACGGTGTCCGCGGCCCGCAGTCCCTCGACGGTGCCCTCGAAGCAGACGGTGCCGCCCCCCGTCCCGGCGCCGGGGCCGAGGTCGACGACGTGGTCGGCGATCGCGATCGTCTCCGGCTTGTGCTCCACGACGAGCACCGTGTTGCCCTTGTCCCGCAGGCGCAGCAGCAGGTCGTTCATCCGCTGGATGTCATGCGGGTGCAGGCCGACGGTGGGCTCGTCGAAGACGTACGTGACGTCGGTGAGCGAGGAGCCGAGGTGGCGGATCATCTTGACCCGCTGCGCCTCGCCGCCCGACAGCGTGCCCGCCGGCCGCTCGAGCGAGAGGTAGCCGAGGCCTATCTCCACGAACGAGTCGAGCGTCTGCTGCAGCGCGGTGAGCAGCGGCGCCACGGACCGGTCGGTGAGGCCGCGGACCCAGGCGGCCAGGTCGCGGATCTCCATCGAGCAGGCGTCGGCGATGCTGATCCCCGCGATCTTCGACGACCGGGCCCCCGCGCTCAGCCGGGTGCCGTCGCACTCGGGACAGGTGGTGAAGGTGACCGCCCGCTCCACGAACGCCCGGATGTGCGGCTGCATCGCCTCCTTGTCCTTGGACAGGAACGACTTCTGGATCTTGGGGATCAGGCCCTCGTAGGTGAGGTTGACGCCGTTGACCTTCACCTTGGTCGGCTCGCGGTACAGGAAGTCGCGCATCTCCTGCTCGGTGAACTCGCGGATCGGCTTCTCCGGGTCGAGGAAGCCCGACTGGGCGTAGACCCCCACGGTCCACACGTTGTCCGACTTCCAGCCGGGGATGGTGAACGCGCCCTCGGCGATCGACCTGGAGTCGTCGTAGAGCTGGGTGAGGTCGATGTCGGAGACCTTGCCGCGGCCCTCGCAGTGCGTGCACATGCCACCGGTGCGGGAGAAGGTCGCCCGCACCGCCTTCTTGTCACCGCGCTCCACCGTGATCGCCCCGCTCGCCTTCACCGAGGCGGTGTTGAAGGAGTACGCGCCGGGCGGGCCGATGTGCGGCTCGCCGAGCCGGCTGAAGAGGATGCGCAGCATCGCGTTGGCGTCGGTGGCGGTACCGACCGTGGAGCGGGGGTCGGAGCCCATCCGCTGCTGGTCGACGGTGATCGCCGTGGTCAGCCCGTCGAGCACGTCGACCTCGGGCCGGGCCAGGTTCGGCATGAAGCCCTGCACGAAGGCGCTGTACGTCTCGTTGATCATCCGCTGCGACTCCGCGGCGATGGTGTCGAACACCAGCGAGCTCTTGCCCGAACCGGAGACGCCGGTGAACACCGTGAGCCGGCGCTTCGGAATCTCGATGCTGACGTCCTTGAGGTTGTTCTCGCGTGCACCGTACACGCGGATCAGATCGTGGCTGTCGGCGACGTGCGGCGCGGGCGGCTGCGGGTCCGTGCGCGGGGCCATGTTCAACGTGTCTCCATCTGTCGCGGTCGCCGTGCGGCTCGGCGGGCTCGGTGGGCTCGGGGTGGCTCGGGGTGGCTCGGGGTTCAGGCTAGGCGGGGCCCGGCGTCCGGCGCTTCTCCATTCCTGATCCGCCGTTCCGCCGTTCCGCCGTTCCGTCGATCCGTCGATCCGTCGATCCGTCGGTCCACGGGCCAACTGCCGTGCGAGACTGGCCCGGTGACACGGCAGGATCTCGACGACCTGGTCAGACTGCGGCGGGCGCGCGACCGGATGGACCGCGACTACGCGCAGCCGCTCGACGTGCCGGCGCTGGCGCGCGCCGCCCTGATGTCACCGGGCCACTTCTCCCGCAGCTTCCGGACCGCCTTCGGCGAGACGCCGTACAGCTATCTGATGACCCGCCGCATCGAGCGGGCCAAGGCGCTGCTGCGGCGCGGTGACCTCACGGTCACCGAGGTCTGCTTCGCGGTCGGCTGTACGTCGCTGGGGTCGTTCAGCTCCCGCTTCACCCAGCTGGTCGGCGAGAGCCCGAGCGCGTACCGGGCCCGGAGCGACGACGACGGCGCGGCGCTCCCGGCGTGCATGGCGAAGATTCACACGCGGCCGGTCAAATCCCGTTGCCAGTAGCGGATCGCGGGTGGTGGAGTGACCGCATGGATCACGCTGCGGTACTGGCCCTGTTCGACCGTGAGGTGAGGGAAGGGGCGCGGCCCGACGCTCCCGGGGCGCGCGTCGAACGAGCGCACGGAGTGGTGCGGCGGGTCGGCACCGGGGGCGACTGGAGCGCGGTGCTCTGGTCGGACCTGGACGGGGCGACCGCCGACGAGGCCGTCGCCGCGCAGGTGCGCCACTTCGCCCAGCTCGGCCAGGAGTTCGAGTGGAAGCTGTACGGGCACGACCGGCCCGCGGACCTGGGGAAGCGGCTCGGCGCGGCCGGGTTCATGGCCGAGCCCGAGGAGACGCTGATGATCGCGGATCTGGCCGACCTCGACCGCACCACCCTCGACGCGGAACCGCCGGAGGGCGTCCGGCTGCACGAGGTCATCGATGCCGCAGGCGTGGGCCTGATGGCCGAGGCGCACTCCCTGGCCTTCGGGCGGGACGGCTCACGCATGCGCGACGACCTGCTGGCCCGCCTCGCCGCCGGCCCGGACGCGCTCGTGGCCGTCGTGGCCCTCTCGGGGGAGCGGCCGGTCGGCGCGGCGCGCCTGGAGACGGTGCCCGGCACGAGCTTCGCCGGACTGTGGGGCGGCGGCGTCGTGGACGGCTGGCGGGGCCGTGGCATCTACCGTGCCCTGGTCGCCCACCGGGCCCGCGCCGCCGCCGCACGCGGCTACCGCTACCTCCAGGTCGACGCCGGTGACCGGAGCCGCCCCATCCTGGAGCGCCTCGGCTTCCAGGTGCTCACCACGACCACGCCGTACCTGTCCCCGTCGTCCACCTGAAGACGGGCGGACGACGGACGTACGGGCAGGACGGGCCGGACGGCCGATCCGCTCCCACAGCCCGCCCTAGCGTCGCGCGCGGATCCCGTCGAGTGCCGCGACGCCCAGCGCCGCGAGCCCGATCTGGATGAGCCACTCGATCCAGTCGGCACCCCCGGTGTCGGCCACGCCGAACGCGGCGGCGATCGCGGAGCCGATCAGGGCGGCACCGATACCGACCAGAATGGTCAGCAGGATGCCGATGCGCTGGCGTCCGGGGACGACGAGCCGGCCGAGTACGCCGACGACGACGCCGATGACGAGGGCACTGATGAGGCCGTCGATCTCCATCTCCACCCTTTCTCGTCGGGCCCCGCGCCTGCGGGGCCCGAACCCTTGGGGCCCGTCGGTGAGCCCCCCTCACCTGCTTGTTCCCGCCGGACACAGGGGCAGTCGGTTCCGCTTTCCGTACGCCCCGTCCATGCCACCGCACCACCCCCGTGCCGCGCCCGGAAACGCCCGGTGGCAGCCTTCTCGCCCGTCCGCGTACGGTGAGCACAGCGGGCCGGACGCCCGGTGGACCGCGGACCGCACGACCGGCACGACCTGCCGGCCGGTGATCCAGCACCTGCTCAGCGCCCTCCAGCAGCGAGCCGAGGAAGCCATGACCGACAAGCCGGCCGTCGTCTACGTCCTCTACATCCAGGGCCCGCCCGAGCGGGTCTGGGACGCGCTCACCGACGCCGAGCTGACCGCCGCCTACTGGGGTCACTCCAACGTCTCCGACTGGCGGCCGGGATCCCGCTGGGAGCACGTCCGGACGGACGGTTCCGGCGTCGCCGACGTCGCGGGCACCGTCATCGGGAGCGAGCGGCCCGCCCGTCTCGTGACCACCTGGGCCGACCCCGCGGACGAGGGCCGGGGGAACCGGCCTTCACGGGTCACCTTCGACATCCTGGCGCACGCCGGCATCGTCCGTCTCACGGTCACCCACGAGGACCTGCCCGACGAGGCCGAACGGGCCGCGGCGGCCGCCGGCTGGGCCGCCGTGCTGTCGAACCTGAAAACGCTGCTGGAGACGGGCAGTCCGCTTCCTCAGGAGCCCTGGAGCGTGCCGGCCGGCCGCTGAGGCGGACCGGCCGGCTGTCCCCTCGCGGGCTCCTCCGTCACATCTGCCGTGCGCTGTTCCGCGCGCCGCGCGCGGTCGCCGCGCACACCGTCCCCATGGCCAGTGTCAGGGCACCGGTGACGACATTGCTCGCGATGATCCCGGCGTCCGGGTTCGTGCCGACGACCCACGGCGAGACGATCATCCAGATGCCCAGGGCGCACATGGCCCCGCTCAGGCCGTACATCCTGTCCGGCGCCCTGGTGAACCCGATGGCCAGCACGGCGATCGCGATCCCGAGGATCAGGTTGTGTGCTGTCAGGGACGTCTGGTACGACGCGAAGTGGAGTATCCACGGGGACACGGCGAAGTACAGACCGAGCAGGAACACCGGCGCGTCCACGAGCGCCACGTCCCGTCCGCCCATCACACGGTCGTAGCGCTGCCGCATCTCGGAGATGTCGGGGTGGCCGGCGATGTCGTTCCTGCTCCTTGTGGTGCCGCTCGAGACTCTGGCCATGGCTGGGCTCCTCGCGTTCCTCTGCGCATCTGACCGTTTCAGCCAAATGCGCGGCAAATGCCTCGTATGCCCATTCTGCTCCTCATCTCTTCGTATGGGTAGCGATGGTCATGACCGGTGACGCGTGCCTGCCGATGGGTGGTTTACCGGTATCGGTCGACATGTCCTCCCGCATCCTGGGCAAGCGGAGGGGACGAGAGTGGTCGGAACGAGTCGCAGGTCGATGCGGGAGGTGTTCGCCGTTATGCGTGCGAAGGTGCTGGAGCGGTTCTCTGCGGGAGCTCCGCGCGGGTCCTGGCCCGCGGAGGAGTACGCGGCCCAACGCCGCGCCGAGGGTGAGGCGGCGTCCGTGGTGATGGACATCGAGTCGGACGCCTTCCTCGTGGTGGTTCCCGCGCGCGACGACGACTGAACGCCGGACGCCCTCCGGCCGGCCGCGCTCCGTCGCGCGGCCGGCCGGAGGGCGTCCGCCGTGCGCCGTCCACGGATGATCTCGTCACCGCTCGTTGAAGGGTTTCCCCGTCAGGCCTTCGAGGATCTCGGTGGTCCGGGAAGCGAGACCTGTCGGGTTTTCCTTGACCGTACGCAGGGGCGCTGCCACGATCGACGCCATGAAGATGCGACGGGACCTCACGCGGCGACGCCATGTCGACCTCGCCCGCGTCTCCAGTGCCTCCTGTCGCGCCGCAGCCTGAACCACCGGTCCCACCGCCTCCCGACCGCACGGCCCGTGCCGTTCGCCCGGCCCGCTGCCGTCCCGTGCCCTCGCGACGCCGGCCACTCCGGTCCGTGGCGCCAGGATGTGCTCGCCGAGTCCGACGCCGCCGGTAGCCCCGCTGCCGCTCGTACGCGCACCGGAGGCCGGTTTCCCGGGACCGGGACCCGGGCCGGCGCCCCGCCCGTCCGCCCAGTCCGTCACGCCCGACCGCCCCGGCTTCTCACGAGAAGAGAAGAGGACCACCAGCATGTCCGCCGTCCTGTCCGTCTCCGGCAGCCCCTCCGCCTCCTCCCGTACCGCCCGCCTGCTGCGCCACCTGGACGCGCGCCTCGCCGCACAGGGCCACGAGGTGATCCCGCTCGACATCCGCACCGTTCCGGCCGAGGCGCTGCTCGGTGCGGATTTCCGGCACCCGGCGATCGTCGAGGCCACCGAGCTCTTCGAGCGCGCCGACGGTGTCGTCGTCGCCACCCCCGTCTACAAGGCGGCCTACTCGGGGGTGCTCAAGGCGCTGCTCGACCTGCTGCCGCAGTACGCGCTCACCGGGAAGACCGTGCTGCCGCTCGCCACGGGCGGCAGCACCGCCCACGTCCTGGCCCTCGACTACGCGCTCCGCCCCGTGCTCAACTCCATGGGCGCGGCCCACATCGTGCAGGGCTGGTTCACCCTCGACAAGGACATCACCGCCCACGACGACGGCACGGTCACCGTCGCCCCGGGGTCGGCCGAGGCGCTGACCCAGGTGGTCGACCAGTTCTCGGCGGCGCTCGGCGGCGGTACCCCGCTCCTGGCCGCGGCGGGCTGACCCGATGAGCGAACCGTCCGCCGGCGCTGCCGGACCCGCGAAGGCCGTCATCGGTGACGCCGAGACCCTGGCCGTCGCCGCGCACCTCGCCGTCGAGTTCCGCGAGGGCGCCCCCGCCCGGGACGCCGAGTACCACGCCCTCGGCATCGACGAGTTCGTCCTCTCCGGCTACCCGCACCCGGAGGAGGCGTACTGGTTCGGCGAGGGCGTGCTGCCGCGGCTGGCCGCGCGGGGGCTGTGGCGCCACCCGGGCGGCCGGCAGGCGGCTCCGGCGGCGGCACAGGTGCCGTTCGCGAGCTGAGCCGACCGGCCGGCTCGGACCCGGGACCGCGGGCCCTCAGCTCCCGGCCGGCGCGCCGAGGTGGGCCCGGCGCACCTCGGCCGTCCGGCCCTGCACCAGCAGGGACATCCCCTCGCGCGCCAGCCGTTGAGCGCGGTGCGCGAGGGTCAGGGAGCGCCCGCCGCCGGCCACGACCGCCGCGGTCGTCGCCGCGCGCATCAGGTCGTACGCCCGCGTCCCGAGGGCCGGCCGCTCCTCGAGGCGCTCGTGCGGCTCCGGGTGGCCGGCGCGGTGATCATGAGCTGCGTCCTTGGCTCTTGACTGGTACAGACCTCTTGACTGGTACAGACCAAAGCGGTTGAGTGTGCCTCCACAGCCCCCCACCACGGTCGCCCCCACGCCGTGGCCGGTCCGTCCGGCACGTGCGCACGAGGTCCGCTCCAGCCTGCCCCGTACGGGTGCGGCCGTACTCGCGAAGGAGTCGACCCATGTCGAGACCTCGTCTCTCCGCCGTGCTGACCGCCCTCCTGATCGGCACCGCCGCACCGGTCCTGCTGCCCGCCCAGCCCGCGTCGGCCGCGCCCTGTTCCAGCTACCCGAACTGGGTCGCCGGGCAGTGGTACAACGCCGGTGACGTCGTGCGCCACACCGACGGCAAGGCGTACGTCGCCGAGCACGGCAACCCGGGTTACGACCCGCTCATCAGTACCTGGTACTGGGAGCCGTACGCCTGCGACGGCGGCACCGACCCCGGCAACCCCTCGGGCTTCGTGGTGAGCGAGACCCAGTTCAACCAGATGTTCCCGAACCGGAACTCCTTCTACACGTACAGCGGCCTCAAGGCGGCCCTCAGCGCCTACCCCGCCTTCGCCAACACCGGCAGCGACACCGTGAAGAGGCAGGAGGCCGCGGCCTTCCTCGCCAACGTCGGCCACGAGACCGGCGGGCTCGTGCACATCGTCGAGCAGAACACCGCCAACTACCCGCACTACTGCGACTGGAGCCAGCCCTACGGCTGCCCGGCCGGTCAGGCCGCCTACTACGGCCGCGGGCCCATCCAGCTCAGCTGGAACTTCAACTACAAGGCGGCCGGCGACGCGCTCGGCATCGACCTGCTGGGCAACCCCTGGCTGGTGCAGAACGACTCGGCCGTGGCCTGGAAGACCGCCCTGTGGTACTGGAACACCCAGACCGGCCCGGGCACCATGACCGGCCACAACGCCATCGTCAACGGGGCGGGCTTCGGCCAGACCATCCGCAGCATCAACGGTTCCCTGGAGTGCGACGGCAGGAACCCCGGGCAGGTGCAGAGCCGGGTCGACAACTACCAGCGGTTCACCCAGATCCTCGGAACTTCACCGGGCGGCAACCTCTACTGCTGACGCGGGACGGCGGCCCGTGCTGTCATGCACCTGACCTGGCTGTCTCCGCGCACCGGCCGCCGACCCCACGGAGGGCACCCGTGATGCCATATCCCCGCACCGCCCTGCTCGCCACGACCGCCGCGCTCGCCGCGGCGGTCGTCGCCCCCGCGCCCACTGCTTCTGCCTCCGCCACAGCTTCCGCCTCCGCCGTCCCGGCCGGGGGCGCCTACTACGTGCAGTCCGTCACCACCGGCCTCAACGCGGCCGACGACGGCGGAGCGGTGGAGCAGCACAGGCCCCGCGGCGACGAGGACCACCAGCGGTGGACGCTGCGCGCGAGCGGCTCCTCGTACGTCCTGGAGAGCGCCGACGCGGCGGGCCGCTGCCTCGGCCGCTCCGGCGACCTGGCCGCGACCGTCGCCTGTACGGGTGCCGACGCCGCCTGGGAGATCATCGAGGCGGGGGCCGACCGGTACCGCCTGAAGGTCCCCGGCGCCGAGCGCCACCTCACCGTGGGCGCCAAGCCCGCCGGTGCCGTCCACCCCGAGCGGCTCACCGTCGGCCCGGCGGGCGACCTGGCCACCTGGTACCTCACGCCGGTCGCCCCCGCGACGCGCCCCATGCCGCCGGCCGACCGGCGCACACTGGACCAGGTCACCTTCCTCACCAGCCACAACGCCTACGCCAACGGCGTCGACGGCGGCTTCGCCCCGCCGTTCGTGAACCTGGTGCCCAACCAGACCCGGGGCGTCGACCAGCAACTCACCGACGGCGTCCGCGGGTTCATGATGGACATCCACCAGACCCCCGACGGCGCGATCCTCTGCCACAACAGCTGCACCCTCGTCAGCCGGCCCGTCGCCCTCCGGGTCGACCTCCAGCGGATCGTGGACTTCCTCGAACGCCACCCGGACCAGTTCGTCACGGTTTTCCTGGAGGACTACGTCGACCCGGCCGTCCTGCGCGACGAACTCGCCCGCGTCGACGGCCTGTCCGACGTGCTGTACCGGCCCGACCTGGCCGGCGTACGGGAGAACGGCTGGCCGCGCATGGCCGACCTGACCGCGGCCGGCGACCGGCTGCTGCTCTTCACGGACCACAGCCGCGCGGCCGACCGATCGGCGGGGCTGACCCGGGACAGCTTCGGGGTGATGTACCAGCGGGAGTGGACCGTCGAGAACTACTGGTCCATGGGTCCGGGGATCGGTACGTCCGACTGGTCCTGCTACAGCCGCTGGTACGACGCGAACACCACCGTCCCGCTCACCCGGACCGAGGCGAACTTCCGCCCGCTCTTCGTGATGAACCACTTCCGGGACGCCGGGATCGCGTCCACGGCGGCCACGGACAACGCCAAGCTCGCGGACCGGGCCCGGCGGTTCTGCGAACCGGCGGCCCGCAAGAAGCCCAACTTCCTCGCGGTGGACCACTACGACCGCGGTGACCCGGCCGCGGCGGTCACCGCACTCAACACGTACGTGTATCCCTAGGGGCGCTCGCGCGCGGGGCGCGGAACCGGTCGGCGAACCGGTCGGCAGACCGTGTGGCGAACCGTGCGGGGTTTGCCGCACCGGTCGTGTTACGTATAACGTCCCGGGCAGCCGTACGCACAGGCACGGCACCCGACGCCCCGGAGAGGTCCCGATGAGACGCATCGCCCTGGTCACCCTCGTCGTCGACGACTACGACGAGGCCATCCGCTTCTACACCCAGGCGCTGGGCTTCCGGCTGGCCGAGGACGCGCCCCGGCCCGACGGGAGCCGGTGGGTCGTCGTCGAGCCCGGCGGCGAGGGCCCGGACGGCGCCGGCGGGCTGCTGCTGGCGCGGGCGAAGGGCGAGGAGCAGCGGGCCCGCGTCGGCGACCAGACCGGCGGACGCGTCGGCTTCTTCCTGCACACGGACGACTTCGCCCGCGACCACGCCCGGATGCGCGCGGCGGGCGTGACCTTCCTGGAGGAGCCGCGCCACGAGCCGTACGGCACGGTCGCCGTCTTCCAGGACCTGTACGGCAACCGCTGGGACCTGCTCCAGCCCGCCACGACCCACTGAAGAACGCACGCACACCGAGGACACGCACCGCATGACTGCCGCCCCGCGCATCGACGCCGCCACCCTCCGCCGCCTCCCCAAGGCGGTGCTGCACGACCACCTCGACGGCGGTCTGCGTCCCGCCACGCTCGTGGAGCTCGCGGAGCAGACCGGCCACACCCTGCCGACGACCGACCCCGAGGCGCTGGCCGCCTGGTTCTACGAGGCCGCGAACTCCGGTGACCTGGTCCGCTACATAGCCACCTTCGAGCACACCCTCGCCGTGATGCAGACCCGCGAGGGCCTGCTGCGCACCGCCGAGGAGTACGTGCTCGACCTGGCGGCCGACGGTGTCGTCTACGGCGAGGTGCGGTACGCCCCCGAGCTGATGCTGCGCGGCGAGCTGACCCTGCCCGAGGTCGTCGAGGCGGTGCAGGAGGGCCTGGCCGCCGGCATGGCGAAGGCGGCGGCCGCGGGCACGCCGGTGCGTGTGGGCACCCTGCTCTGCGGGATGCGCATGTTCGACCGTACGCGCGAGATCGCCGACCTGGCCGTGGCCTACCGGGACGCGGGGGTGGTCGGCTTCGACATCGCCGGCGCCGAGGACGGGTTTCCGCCCGCCGACCACCTGGCCGCCTTCGAGCACCTGCGCTCCGAGAACGTCCCGTTCACCATCCACGCCGGTGAGGCCCACGGCCTGCCCAGCATCCACCAGGCGCTCCAGGTGTGCGGCGCCCAGCGCATCGGGCACGGCGTCCGCATCACCGAGGACATCCCCGACCTCGCGGCCGGCAAGCTCGGCCGGCTCGCGGCCTGGGTGCGCGACCGCCGGATCGCCCTGGAGATGTGCCCGACCTCCAACCTCCAGACCGGCGCGGCGACGTCCGTCGCCGGGCACCCCATCACGGCCCTGAAGGACCTGGGCTTCCGCGTCACCCTCAACACGGACAACCGGCTGGTGTCGGGCACGACCATGACCCGCGAGATGTCCCTGCTCGTCGAGGAGGCGGGCTGGACGCTCGACGACCTGCGCACGGTCACGGTGAACGCCGTGAAGAGCGCCTTCCTGCCGTACGACGAGCGCGTCGCCCTCATCCGGGACGTGGTCCTGCCGGGGTACGACCTCGCGGGGTGACGCCCCGCCGGACTATGGGGCCGCGCGCCGCAGCAGCCCCCGCGCGTACGCGGCCTGGCCGACGTGCTGGAGGTCGTCGGCCAGGACGCTGGCCAGCCGCACGCCGAGGGTGACCGGCGGGTCCCAGTTGTCGTCCACGACGCGGTCCAGGTCCGCGGCGGTGAGTCCGCCGAGACAGGCCAGCGTCCGCTCGTGCACCGCGTCGTAGTAGCCGAGGAGCAGGTCGGCCGAGCCCACCCGTACCCGGGCGACCTGCTCGGGCGTGTGCCCGTACCCCGTGTCCTCGTCGGGCAGGCCGAGGGCGAAGCGGCCGGCCCAGCCCTCCGCCGCCCACACCTGCTCCCGGCCGGCCACGTCCGCGACGTGGTCGTCCTGGACGCGGGTGAGGTGCCAGACCAGCCAGCCGATCGGGTTGGCCCCGCCCTGGGGCGGGCTGTTGAGGTCGTCGGGGGTGAGGTCCTCCATGGCGGCGTGAACCTCCTCCTTGATCCGTCCGTACGCTTCGATGAGAACATCGTTCGATTCCATGCCGTCCGCGTTCCCGAACGAGCGGCTGTCGCACTTTCCCTTGACCCCCGGGGGCGGCGTTGCCACACTCGGCGCCGCCGTAGAAAACGCTTGCTGCGCCGCCCCCCACCGTTCGTCGCGCCACCGTGGTGCCTGTCGTCGCAGGTGACGTACGCGCCCCTGGTTCATCGGCGAGTCGGTGTACGTCGAACGGCGTTCGACGAGACGAACGGGGTGCGGGCCGGCAGGCGTGCCACCCCCACCGAGGAGACCACGTGATGGGACGCAGAGCCGCAGCTCATCCGATCGACGCCCCCGCCGGTACCGGTACCCCTGCCGGTACGGACGCCCGGGCGGGCCGCTTGAAGCGGGCCGGCGCCACCGCCGCCTGTGCCACCGCCCTGCTCACCGCGGCGGCCGTACTGACCGCTCCCGCCGAGGCGGCGCCGGCGCGGGCGGCCGCCG